>CALKAJ010000001.1 GCA_937983305.1 uncultured Ignavibacteriota bacterium
CCACCGAGATCTACACTCTTTCCCTACACGACGCTCTTCCGATCTTTGAAAAGATTTATAAAAGAGATGTTGCAGAGGGTAAGATAAAGCAGGGGAGTCCATTGATAACGTTTCGCTGGTTTCCTGCGGCAAATTTTGAATATTACGTTGCGGAAAGAGCGGGAATAAACGTGATGGCAATCGGCGGACTTGAGGCGATTCATAAATATTATTGGATAAATAAAATTCACGGAGGATTTAAAAAAGGAATGGACGGATATTTTTTAGTGTTGAGCAGGGATTACAAAAAGCCGGAAGATGTTTTTGGAAAATATTTTGAGAGCATAGAAACAGGGGATACGATTACTGTTATTCGGAATAATAAGCCGGCGTATTATGCTTTTGTTTTTCGTTTGAAAAACCTTGTTTCCCTTCCTTAGATTGAAACACAGATGACGCAGATTTTTAAAAACGTTTTTTTGGAACACAGATGACGCGGATTAAATCCCGACAGGTCCGGATAAACTCCTTTCGCGGATTTTTTATTTCTTCCTGATTAATAAAAACAACGGATAATTTGCCTAAAAAAATACAATTGAATGATGTTTTTAATTTGATTATAATGCAACAGCACTGAACTAAAATTACTATATGGATTTTAAATCTACCGCTGATATTTCCACACAAAATAAAAACTACTCCGGCTCGCTTGCCGTACTGACCACGCTTTTCTTTATGTGGGGTTTCATCACCTGCATGAACGACATCCTGATTCCATACTTGAAAAAAATATTTGTACTCAGCTACACCGAAATTATGCTCGTGCAGTTTGTTTTCTTCGGTGCGTATTTTGTCGGCTCTGTTGTTTATTTCATAATCTCTACTAACTACGGCGACCCAATTGCAAAAATCGGTTTTAAGAAAGGAATCCTTATCGGACTTGCAATTTCAGCTTTTGCTTGTATTCTGTTCTATCCGTCTGCCGAATTAAAATCTTATCCGCTTTTCCTTGCATCACTTTTTATACTTGGCATTGGCTTTACCCTCCTGCAAATAACCGCTAATCCGCTTGTTGCCGCAATTGGAAATCCCGATACCGCTTCAAGCAGACTTAATCTTGCACAGGGATTGAATTCATTCGGTACAACAATTGCCCCGATAATCGGCGGATTTTTAGTCTTCTCGTTCTTTGCAAAAATCGGTGAGCCGCTGAAAAATGTTCTTGGCGGAGCGGTAATGACTGATGCAGGTCAGCCGATTTCAGCAAACGGTGTTATCATTCCGTATTTTATTTTTGCGGGAATGTTTATGCTTACATTCGCTCTGATATATTTTTCCAAAATACCGGAGCCTTCCGGAACAGGCACTGTAGAAAAAGGTGCGGGAGCTTTGAAGTTCAGACATCTAAAGCTCGGAATGATTGCAATTTTTGTGTATGTAGGTGCGGAAGTTTGCATAGGAAGTTTTTTCCTGAACTTTATGCACGACCTTAACAAAATGCCTGAGATGACGGCAAAGTCTTTTCTCGCATTTTACTGGGGCGGTGCTATGATAGGAAGATTTCTCGGAGCGATTTCCCTCGGCTCGCATAAATCTTTTGCAAAGAAATTTTCTTTTATGACACTTACCGCTTTCGGATTCTTTTTTCTGATTTATGTTATTCTTCTGATTGAATCAAAGATGTCAAATCACGAACTGCCTGAATTTATTTCATTACTTCCATATCTGATTTTCATTGCATTAAACCTTTTCGCATTTATGCTCGGCAAATCTCTGCCGCACAGAAGTCTTTTTGTTTTTGCATTATTTAATATCGCACTAACTGTCGTTGTAATGCTTACCGAAGGCGGACTTATGATGTGGTCAATGATTGGAATTGGTATTTTTAATTCGATTATGTGGTCAAATATTTTCACTCTCGCTATTAAAGACCTCGGCAAATATACTTCGCAAGGCTCTTCCTTGCTTGTAATGATGATACTTGGAGGAGCTGTTCTCCCGCTTATTATGGGTTTGCTTGTTGATAATATAGGTATTCATCTTTCATTTATTGTACCTGCACTTGCCTATATGTATCTTGCATTCTATGGATTTAACGGTTACAAAGTAATTAATAAATAAAAATTATGAGACAAATCACCATTGGAATTGATATCGGCGGTACAAATTCCGTAATCGGAGTTGTTGATAAACAGGGTACGGTAATTTGCCACGAATCGGTTTTAACCGCAAATTATAACACTGCAGAACTTTTTGTTGATGAATGTGCTAAGGTAATTACAAAACTTCTTAAGACAATACCGGAAAAATCGGAGTTAATTGGAATTGGAATCGGCGCTCCTAACGGAAATTATTACAAAGGAACAATTGAATTTGCTCCGAATCTGAAATGGAAAGGAATTATTGAGTTTGTAAATCTTTTCAAATCTCATTTTGATGTTCCGACCTTTCTTACTAATGATGCTAATGCTGCTGCCTTAGGTGAGCTCATTTACGGCGGTGCAAAAGGAATGAAAGATTTTATAGTTATTACGCTTGGAACCGGACTCGGAAGCGGATTTGTAGTAAACGGAAATCTTGTTTACGGACACGATGGATTTGCCGGAGAGCTTGGGCATACAATTGTTTTTCCGGATACGGGAAGGCAGTGCGGATGCGGAAGGAAAGGATGCCTTGAAACATATTGCTCTGCTACGGGAATCGTAAGAACAGTAATAGAGCTTTTGGAAGAATCGGATGAAGATTCAGAACTCCGTGCATATAAGAAAGAAAAAATCACATCGAAGCTAATTGCTGAAGCCGCACAGCGGGGAGATGTACTTGCAAATTCCGCATTTGATTATACTGCAAAAATACTTGGAATGAAACTCGCCGATACAGTTGCAATCACAAGTCCTGAAGCAATTTTCCTGTTTGGAGGACTTGCACAATCGGGCGATTTAATTTTAAAGCCCACAAAAAATTATATGGAAAAATATATGCTCCCGATTTTCAAAAACAAAGTTAAATTGCTTCATTCATCTCTTGAGGGAGCTTCAGCCGCAATTCTCGGAGCAAGTGCGCTTGTGTTGAGCGAAGTTAAGGTTTAGTTTTTTGGTTGGATATTTTTATCTATAAACGTACGACCCTCCCGATGAATCGGGATTTTCAACTCCGGGGTGCAGAAAACAAAACGGGTTGAACATATTTTAAAGAATGTTTCGTTTTCAACTCTGTAGGAGTTGAACGTTTGTAGAAAAAATGTTTTAATAGTGGATTCCGGCCTACGCCGGAATGACAGATAAAGATGACCTCGTAGGGGTCAAACGTTTGCAGAAAAAAGAAGAAATATATTATAAAAAGATAAAAAATCCGCGAAAGGAGTTTATCCAGACCTGTCTGGATTAAATCTGTGTTATCTGTGTTCAAGGCTTTTTTTGTTCAAGGTATTCTATGTTCAGGTTTTTTTTGTTCAAGGCTATCCGTGTTCAAAGTTTTTTTCGGGGATTTATCTGTGCGAGAATCATACCTGCAAACATAAGGGCTGCACCGAAAATACCTCTTAAAGATGCCGGCTCGCTGAGAAAAATCCATCCGCCAATTGCGGCGAAAACAGATTCGAGAGAAAGAATAATTGCGGCGGCAGTCGGATGAGCATTTTTCTGAACAAAAACCTGAAGAGTATAAGCAATCCCAACAGAAAGTAAACCTCCATAAGCAATCGGCAAAGCGGCATCAATTATTCCTTTGATGGAAACGTCATCGAAAATAAATGCAAATGACATACACAAAAGAGAGCAAACAACAAACTGAATAAAAGCAAGTTTGAGCGTATCAACAAGCGGGGAATATTTCGCAATTACCAAACGTGAAACGTCCATACAATAGCACAAATTAAAACAAGTAAGTCACCTTTATTAATTTTGAAGTCCGCAGTAACAATGAGAAAATAAAGTCCGATGCCTGCCAGCAAAACGCCTGTCCAAATCAGCCAAT
>CALKAJ010000002.1 GCA_937983305.1 uncultured Ignavibacteriota bacterium
TTTGTCCTTCCTAAGCTGGAGCTTAGGAAGGAGGGAAAAGGAGGGATGCTCTTATTTCATCCTTACCAAAGCTATAAAAAAAAATCCGTGAAAATCCGCTAAATCTGTGTCATCCGTGTTCCGGGGTTTTGCTCTTTGTCCTTCCTAAGCTGGAGCTTAGGAAGGAGGTAAAAGGCGGGATGCTCTTATATCATCCTTACCAAAGCTATAAAAAAAATCCGTGCTCATCTGTCAAATCTGTGTCATCCGTGTTCCGGGCTCTTATATCGTTCTGAGGCTCTTCTTCCGTGTTCCGGGCTCTTATATCATTCCTGCATAAGCCACAAAAAAAAAGCGGCTCCACTTTCGCAAAGCCGCTTTTAAGCCATAAAAAAAACAATCTATTTCGAATTCATTATCTCTTCGATTTCCTCAACCTCTCTCGGAATATTCTTCATCAAATCGAAATTA
The DNA here is from genome assembly GCA_937983305.1 of uncultured Ignavibacteriota bacterium. Taxonomy (GTDB): domain Bacteria; phylum Bacteroidota; class Ignavibacteria; order Tepidaquicellales; family Tepidaquicellaceae; genus DSSM01. The sequence goes on from CALKAJ010000002.1 coordinate 451, forward strand.
CCGCCTTCGGTTATCAAAATATCATTCTCAATCCTGATTCCAATGCCTTCCTCTCTGATATAAATTCCCGGCTCACACGTAAATACCATTCCCGGCTCAAGCTTCCTGTACGGGTCGCCCACATCGTGAACATCAAGCCCTAAGAAATGCGAAACTCCGTGCATAAAATATTTCTTAAACGCAGGCCAGCTTGGATTCTGATTCTTAATATCATCCATCGTAAGCAAACCCAGATCCACAAGCTCCTTCTCCATATTCTGCTCTGACATCTTTTGCAAATCCAGTATCTGTACGCCCGGTTTCATTTCAAGCTGATGTTTCTTCATCACTCTCAGCACTGCATTGTAAACATCTTTCTGTCTCTTGGAAAATTTTCCGTTTACCGGAATTGTCCTCGTTAAATCCGAATTATAATTCGCATATCCCGCACCTACATCTATCAGTAATAAATCTCCGTCCTTGCATATCTTATCATTCTCAATATAATGAAGCACGCACGCACTTCCGCCCGATGCTATTATCGGAGTATAATCCGCCATCAAAGCACCGCGTTTCAAAAATTCGTGAGCAAATTCAGCCTCAACTTCATATTCCATAACTCCGGGTTTAAGGAACTTCATAACACGCCTGATTCCATACTCTACGAGATTACACGCCTCTTGCAGAAGCTCTACTTCAAGCGGCGATTTTATTGCTCTCAGCTTATGCATTATCGGTGCTAATCTTTCATACTCGTGCAGCGGATAGTCGTTCAAACATCTCTTTACAAATCTCGCATTCCTTGTCTCAACTTCAATCACAGCCCTCTTATGTTCATTTGTAGCAAGATATACATTCTCACATTCGCACATTACTGTTCTGAAAACTCTCTCAAACTCCGAAAGCCACAGCACTGTCTTTATTCCGGTTGATTCTGTTGCTTCTTCCTTATTCAGTTTCTTACCTTCCCAGGTCATTATAGTATCATTCGTTTCTCTTACGAAAAGAACCTCTCTGTTATTCGCATCCTTTGCATCCGGATATAATAACAAAATAGTTTCTTCCTGGTCAACACCCGTCAGCCAGAAAAGATCGCTTCCTTGTTTAAACTTCATCGTTCCGTCTGAATTTGTCGGCATAATATCATTTGCATGAACTATTGCTACCGAATTCGGCTTCAGCTCCTTCACAAGCTTTTCCCTGTTGCCTATGAACAGTTCCGGATTTATTTTCTTATATCTCATCGCATATTTGTTTAATTGTTTAAAAAGATATTTTAAATTAACTAAAAAAATAACTCCTATCAATGTTATATTTTATATTTTTTAAACTTGATATGTTATTCAATTTTAAATATTTTATTTACGATGGAATTACTAAAAAAGTTTTTGGAAAATGAATTAAATCTTCCCTATGAAAGATTTTCAGATAAATTTGAAAATTATTCACGCCTTTTACTCGAATGGAATCAAAAGATTAATCTCATCTCCCGAAAACTCTCTTCCATCGAACCAAACATTCTTACCTCACTTTACTTCCTGAAAAAATTACCCCTCAAAGGAAACGAAAAAATCTTTGACATCGGCACCGGAGGCGGCTTTCCCGGAATCCCGCTTAAAATTTTATATTCACACATCGAAATAACACTGAACGATTCCATAGGGAAAAAAATCCTCGTCGTTGATGATATTATTTCCAAACTAAATCTCCGGGGTGCAAAAGCCGTAACAGGCAGAGCCGAAGAACTCGCTAAAGACGATAAGTATAAAAAAAAATACGATATAGTTATTTCCAAAGCTGTTGCCGATATTGATAAACTGTGGCAATGGGGAAGCGGTCTCTTAAAGCGAGACGGCAAAATGATTTTCCTTAAAGGAGGTGATTTAAACGAAGAACTCACCACTTTCAAAAATAAATTCCCTGAACTCAAATACTACGTCGAAGAGTTCTCTTTCCCCGAAGAATACAAAATCGAAGATAAAAAAATAATTATAATATGAATTTATTAATCACATCAAAAAAGTTTTTTGCAATTATTCTGTTTCTCCTTACCCCGCTTATCGCTTTCTCGCAAACCTATAAAATCAGCGGCACCATAACGGATGCTAAATTCGGCGAAGCTCTTCCTTTCGCCACCGTTAAAGTGCTCGATACTGCCTACGGGACAGTTGCCGATGCTAAGGGCGATTTCGTTATCTATCTTCCCAATGGTGATTACAAAATTTCTTTCTCCAATCTCGGATATTTCTCCGTTGAAAAATCTGTTACCGTTAACAAGGAAAACCAAAAACTTGATATCGAACTCAATAGGGGAGGCGTTTACACCGATGAAATCGAAGTCTTCGGCGAAGACCCCGCTTATGACATTATACGCAAATCAATTCAATATAAAAAGAAATTCAAATCAGATTTAACTCAATTCGATTACGATGCCTTTACAAAATATATCATCCGCTCCAATCTCGCTCAAAAAGATTCTCTCTCCGAAAAAGATAAATACGGTATCTTCGGAATTCTCGAATCAGAAACCAAAGGATATTTCAAAGCGCCCGATGAGGAAAAACAAATTGTAAAATCTAAAAAAGAAACTGCAAATTTCTC
>CALKAJ010000003.1 GCA_937983305.1 uncultured Ignavibacteriota bacterium
CATTTGTCTTTCATCTTACCGCCGCTTCCGCCGAGAAAACATATTGTCTTAATTCCCATCTCTTTTGCTTTCTCAAGTGCTTTAATAACATTGCCGGAATTTCCGCTGGTTGAAATGCCGATTAAAACATCTCCTTTTCTTCCGATGCCTTCAACATTTCTTGAAAAAATATTTTCGAACCCGATATCGTTGCCGCCTGCCGTTATGTTGGAAGAATCAGTTGAAAGTGCTATCGCTCCAATTGCCGGTCTTTGAACGTCATGCGACAGTCTCACCATAAATTCCGTTGCAATGTGCTGTGCATCAGCCGCACTTCCGCCGTTACCGCATAGCATCAGCTTTCCGCCGTTTTTAATGCAGTCAACAATAATCTCCGATGCTTTCATTATATCACTATAACAGGCATCAAGTGTTTTTAATTTTATTTCCGAACTTTCTTTGAAAGATTCGGTTATGAATTTTGATTTATCGAATGTCATCTTGTGTAATATTATTTATAATTCTGTTTGCAGTGCCGAGTGTGTTTTCAAATACTTTTTTACATCTTTCGGCTATCTGATTTCTGTATGTTTCGTCTATTAATATTTTTTTAAACTCTTTATAAAATTGCTGTTTGTTCTCTACCAATATGCCGCATCCTGTCTCAAGCAATATTTCATCTTCATCTGAATTTTTCGCAATATTTGAAAAAAATACCGGCTGATTAAATATTACCGGTTCGAGTATATTATGCAGTCCCGTGCGGAAACCTCCGCCTACATAACTAACATACGATATTGAATAAAGTTTTATTAATAATCCTATGCTGTCAATTATAAGTAAGTTCTCCCCGTTGTATTTATCTATTCGTGAGAGCCTAATTGCTTTAATGTTTTTGTATTTATCTTTGATGTTTTTTTCGATTGCTGATATCTTTGTTTCCTTTGGTTCGTGAGGCACAAGTGCCGTAAGCAGAGGTACTCCGTTTTCAAGAGCTTTATCAATCGCAGGCAGTAATATTTCCTCGTCATCTTTCCAGGAACTTCCGATTACAAAAACCTTTTTACCCAGGACGACTTTTTCCGGTAAAGGCTTCTCATCTTTAACATCTTTGAAAAGGTTGAACACTCTCTCATATTTCGAGTCGCCGACTCTGATTACTTCCCCTTTAAACTTTTTTAATTTATATCTGTAATACAGCTCATCTTCATCATCAATTACAAAAATCTTATCAATCATCTTATACATCACTTTTTTGAAAGAACTTGTAATCCTCCAGTTCCAGAATTTATCTTTATGGTCAAAACGTGCATTTGCAATTACAAGTTTAATATTCCTCTTCTTTGCTTCATAAAGCAGATTAAACCACAAATCATATCTCATAAGAATTATGATTTCAGGTCTGATAAGGTCAAGAAATTTCCGGGAGTTTGATATTGTATCGAACGGCAGATAGGTTTTTATAATATCCGGGAACGGAATCTTGGAATGATTATATCCGGAAGGGGAGAAAAACGAACAAACAACGGAATAATCTTTTAATTTTAGTTCTTCAATCAGGGGAATTGCCTGCTGAAACTCACCGAGAGAAGAAGAGTGAATTAATACTTTCTTTCCCTTAATTGAAGAAAGGTTTGAAGTTGATAAATTATTGAAAATATTTTTTCTTCCTTCAAACCCTTCTCGTATTTTCGGGTTAAGTATTGACGCTAATCTGAAACCTGTCCAAAGTAACGGCAATAAAAATGTATTATAAATAAAAAACCAAAACTTAGGCATAGGAATCAGACTTCCATAATTTCCTTTTCCTTCTTGGCAAGAAGGGCATCAACGTCTTTAATATGTTTATCTGTAAGTGTCTGTATTTCTTTTTCGGCGTGCTTTCTGTCGTCTTCCGAAATATGGTCGTCTTTCTCTGATTTCTTCAAATGTTCTATTTCGTCTCTTCTTACGTTTCTCACTGCAATTCGTGCATCTTCGGATAATTTTTTTATCATCTTTACAAGTTCTTTTCTTCTTTCTTCGTTAAGAGGAGGAATAGGAACTCTTACAAGATTTCCGTCACTTGAAGGATTTAATCCGAGGTTTGCATTTAAAATTGTTTTTTCAATCACGGGAATCATAGATTTATCCCATGGCTGAACTGCAATTGTATGCGAATCGGGAGTATTGATACTTGCAACCTGTGCAAGGGGAGTAGGTGTTCCGTAATAATCAACCTTAATTCCTTCAAGGAGTCCGGTTGATGCCTTACCGATGCGAACCTTATTGAACTCAATTGACAGATGCTCAACTGCTTTCGTCATTCTTTCACCGGCTTTTTTTAGAATGTCTTTAATCATTTTTTTATTTTTAATTTCATTGGACTATAGTGCCGACTTTTTGTCCGGAGAGTAATTTTTTCAGGTTATCTTTTTTATTCATATTGAAAACTAAAATCGGCAATTTATTTTCCTGACATAAAGTTATTGCGGTTAAATCCATTATCCTCAGATTTTTTTCAAGAACTTCGTGATATGTGAGTTCTTTGAACATCTTTGCATTTTTATTTTTTTCGGGGTCTGAATCATAAACGCCGTCAACTCTTGTTCCTTTGATAATTACGTCTGCATTAATCTCAATAGCTCTTAATGCCGCCGCCGTATCTGTTGTGAAGAAAGGCTCACCCGTACCTGCTGAAAATATTACAACGCGTTTTTTCTCAAGATGTCTTGCAGCTCTTCTGATAATTAAAGGCTCGGCGATTTCTTCCATTCTTATAGCCGATTGAAGACGTGTATAAACACCTTTTTTCTCAAGAGCACTCTGAAGCGCCAATGAATTTATCACGGTAGCGAGCATTCCCATGTAGTCGCCTGTATTTCTTTCTATTCCTTGTTTTGAAGCGGATAACCCTCTGAAAATATTTCCTCCACCTATTACAATCCCGATTTCTATGCCGGATTTTACTGCTTTCGCGACTTCATCGGCAATATATGCCACTATTTCAGGGTCAATACCATAACTCATCTTACCCATCAATGATTCGCCGCTCAGCTTTAGTAAAACTCTTTTGTATTTTTTCGCAGGCATAAGCGTAAAATATTAAAATTAATAAAACCGGTGCGGAAATTACCGCACCGGATTGTTAATGTATTATAATCCTAATTGATATCTTACTATTTCTACTAATTTGAATTCGCCGCCTGATTTCTTTTCGAATTCTTTTATTAAAGTACCTACGGATTTGCCTGATTCGTTAATATATTCCTGTTCGAGTAAGCAATTTTCGTTGTAAAATTTACCGAGTCTGTTTTCAACAATTTTTTCAGCAATATTGTCAGGTTTTCCTTCGTTCTTTGCAGCTGCAATATATATTTCTCTTTCTTTTTCAATAATTTCTTTTGCGATTCCGTCTCTGTCAATTGCAATCGGACTCATTGCAACAAGCTGCATTGCGATTTTATTTCCAAGTTCGTAAGCTTCGGCTGAATAAGGTCCCTGTACTGCTACAAGTCCGCCGAGTTTACTTCCGAAATGTACGTATGAAGAAACAAATCCGTCTTTCATTTCAATGCATTTTACTCTTCTTAATTCAACTTTCTCGCCTACACTTGCCATCATTGAGTCTATGGATTCTTTGACAGTAATTCCTTCGTCAGTCTTTACGTTTAAAAGTTCTTCGGCACTATTTGCTTTAAGATTAAGTGCAAGAGCTGCTAATTTATCGGTGAAACCCTGAAATCCGTCTCCTTTGGCAACGAAATCCGTCTCGCAATTTAATTCAATCATTGCGGCAATTTTTTTATCGTCTGTTTTTGAGACTTTCACCGAGCCTTCTTTTGCAGATTTTTCGGCACGTTTCGAGGCAGTTGCAGCACCTTTCTTTCTTAAAACTTCAATTGCTTTATCTATGTCGCCTTGAGTTTCATTCAACGCATTCTTGCAATCTGCCATACCTGCGCCGGTTTTATCTCTGAGCTGTTTTATTAATTGTATTGTGATTTCCATTTTTGTCTTTAAATTTTTATGATTTTACTTCCATTTTTTCTTTGATTTCGTCTGATTCATCCATCTTCTTTTGCTTTGCATAGTCTGCGCCTTCTATTACCGCATCAGCGATAGCTTTCGTAATAATTTCAATTGATTTTACGGCATCGTCATTTGCAGGAATTACGTAATCTATTAAATCGGGGTCACAGTTTGTATCAACTATTGCAAATGTCGGAATGTTTAACTTCCTTGCTTCATCTATTGCAATATGTTCTTTCTTGATATCAACTATAAAAATTGCACCCGGGAGCTTAGTCATTTTTGCTATACCTGATAAAACTTTTTCAAGCTTTTCTTTTTCTCTGACCATCTTAAGCTTTTCTTTCTTAACATACTTGTCAAGGTTACCGTTAGCTTCGTCTCTCTGAAGGTCAGTAAGTTTTTTTATACTCTTTCTTACTGTGTTATAGTTTGTTAACATACCGCCAAGCCATCTTTCACTGACATAGAATGAATCACTTCTCTCAGCATGGTCCTGAATTATTGCTTTTGCTTGTTTCTTTGTACCTACGAAAAGAACTTTCTTTCCTTCGGAAACAACACGGCTTATTGCATTGGCTACCGAATCAATTGCTTCTGAAGTTTTCTTCAGGTCAATGATGTGAATTCCGTTTCTTTCCATAAAAATGTACTTGCGCATTTTTGGATTCCATCTGCGTGTGAGATGTCCGAAATGCGAGCCTGCCAACAGCAGGTCTTCAATTTGCACTTTAGGCATTTTTTTTATATCTCCTTTTTATAAAAGCCGAATCTACTTTTGGGAAAGTTTTCTGATTTTCATCAGTAGGTTGGGCTTTTGTTGTTCTTCTGCTTTCGTCTTATCCTATTCACATCAGGCGAATGCCTGACACAGGTGAAGTCGGATCGGAAAGCATGATTGTTTAAAGTTTATTAAAAAATTATCTCTTAGAAAACTGAAATCTTTTTCTTGCTTTCGGTCTTCCGCATTTCTTTCTTTCAACCATTCTCGGATCTCTTGTAAGAAAATCTTTTTCTTTCAATGCCGGTCTGAACTCGGGATTCAATTCAATAAGTGACCTTGAAATTGCCAGACGGATTGCTCCGATTTGTCCTTTTGTTCCGCCTCCGTTTACCTTCGCATGTATATCGAAAGTACCGAGAGTATTTGTAACTTTCAATGGTTCGAGCATATCGCCTACAAAATCCGAAGACTTTATAAAGTCAATTGCTTCTTTGTCGTTAATAACAAATTTTCCGCTTCCACTTGTAAGCATAACTCTTGCAGTTGCAGTTTTTCTTCTTCCGACCTTAATTGTATTAGTTGAAGCCATTTAAATTAATTTATTCCTGATTATTTAAAAATTTATAATTTCCGGTTTTTGTGCTGTGTGAGGATGTTCGGTTCCTCTGTAAACTTTGAGCTTATGAATTAATCTTGCTCCAAGCCTTGTTTTTGGTAACATTCTCTTTACGGCAAGTCTTATCACCTTTTCGGGTTTCTTTTCCATTAACTCTTTAAAAGTATGGACTTTTTGTCCACCCGGATATAATGAGTGTGTTAAGTATTCTTTTAACTCGCTTCTTCTGCCGGTTACTTTAATCTTATCGGCATTGATAACTATAACCCAGTCGCCAATATCGGCATTTGGGGTGTACTTTGGTGTATTCTTTCCTCTGATGCATTTTGCAACTTCACTTGCAAGTCTGCCAAGGATTTTGCCATCTGCGTCAACAAGCAGCCATTTATTCGGATTATCCTGCTTTGTGGCAAATTTTGTCGTTCTTATAGATCTCTTTATCGCAGTCTTCATAATATTTTTTATAATAAACCTTAAAAATAATATATATAGCTTAAATTGTCAATGTAAAGAATTCAACATATTTTAGAAAATTTATTCACAAATTGCGGAAAATAATTCAGAAGTTTTACCATTTTTTCAACTCTCAGGGATTGAGTTGTTTCCAAAAGCTTTTTCCCGTAACGAATTAGCGGAATGCAGTTGTTCTTTTCGGATGATTCAATTATGATTTTACCGAATTCTTCGATGTCATCAATTCCCATAGTTCCTGAGACCGATTTCCATTTTTCAGTAAGCTCGCCGTTTACAAAATCGTAAAAATCTTTTTTTACTATATAATCTTCTTCTTTTTCGGGTTCTTCTTTTTCATCCGAAATAATTCTTCTCGGCTCTAAATCTTCCTGCATTAAAATTTTTGCGAGTTTTCTTAGCAGATTATAGCCGCTAACGGGTTTTCTTAAATATCCCTCGCAAAGTAATTTTAAATTTTCTATGTCCTTGTTGAAAACTGATGCAGTTAATGCAATTATCGGAATATGCTTAAGTTCCGGATCTGTCTTAATCTTCTTTATGGCTTCAATGCCGTCCATCACCGGCATCTGGATATCCATCAGTATTAAGTCCGGCATAAACTCTCTTGCAAGCTTAACTGCCTGCTCGCCGTTTTCAGCTTCGATAATCTCGAGCGGTTGTTTTCTGAGGAAACCTCTCACAACTTCTCTGTTGGTTGAAATATCTTCTGCGAGTAATATTTTTGCTTCCCTTAGTTTTATTGAGTCTAAAGAAATATCGGAATTAATTTCGCTGTTTCCTACAATGGCGGCAATATGTACTTTTGGAATAAAGACTTTAAAGATTGAGCCTCCTTCGGGATTGCTATCAACAGAGATTTCACCGTTCATTGCATTCAGCAATTTTCTCGTAATTGTTAATCCTAATCCGGTACCTCCGAATTTTCTCGTGTTCTGCCCCTGCTGCTGCCTGAAAGCTTCAAAGATAAGCTCCCGCTGACTTTCATCAATTCCTATTCCGGAATCCTTTACTTCAAATATTAAATTTATAATACTGCCGTCGGTATTTGTATCTTCTTTTTTCATAGCAAGTTCGATATATCCCGAGCTCGTGAATTTAACGGCATTGCCAATAAGGTTAAAAAGAACCTGCCGCAATCTGAGCTCATCAAAGATTAACCATTTTGGAATACTATCATCAATATTAACTCTGAATTCGAGTCCTTTTTCCGAAGTCTTCATAGAAAAAATCTGTTTCAATTCACTGCATAGATTCATAGGATTCATCGGCTCGTAATTGAAATCAAGTTTTCCGGATTCGATTTTTGATAAATCGAGAATGTCATTAATTAAGTTTAACAGGCTTTTCCCGCTGATAATAATACCATTGAGATATTCTATTGACCTTTCTTCCGTTATTACATTTTTGAGTAATTCGGAAAATCCAAGTATTGCGTTCATTGGAGTCCTGATTTCGTGGCTCATATTTGCAAGAAATTCGCTCTTAGCTTTATTCGCATCATCTGCCTGAACTTTAGCTTTGATTAACTGCTCTACAAAATCTTTTCTTTCAAGTGCGTTTGAAATAACCTGAGCGGTTAAAATAAATGCGTTTACGGATTCTTCGCTCCACTCAATCTCATTTTCAAATGCATCAAATCCAATGAAACCGTACAGATTGCTCTTTAAGAGTATTGGAATATTAACCGAAGATTTTAATCCGATTTGATTAAATCTTTTTACAAGATTATCTTCTTCAGGTCTTCCTTCAAGGTCTGATTTGCTCAGTTTAAAAAACTCACCTCTTGAGAGAAAATCATAATATTCTCCAATATCCGCAATTCTTAATCTTTTAAAATTATCAAGTATTGATTTATAATTACTATCCGCCCATTCGTGCGTGATTCTGAAGTATTCTTTGTTTTCCTCTTCAATGAAAAGATATCCTCTGCCGGTATCAGTGTATTTTGCGACGCTTTCCAATGCCTCGGTAATTTTTTTGTCTATCTCTTCAATTTCAATGTTTATAAACTCTGAAGATATCTTGCTAATAAATTCGTTAAATTCAACTCTGCTATTCATCATCTCTTCGGCTTGTTTCTGCATTGTTATATCTCTCGCTGTTCCCGCTACACCGATAATTTCTCCTTTTTCATCATATACCGGAGTCTTGTGTGTTTCTACCCATTTCCATTGATTTCGTTCAAATACTTTATCCTCAAAATTAATTTGCTTTCCTTTTTTGATTACCATCATATCACTTGCTCTGAAAATATCTGCTTTATCTTTATCACAAAAATCATATTCAATTTTTCCAATTAAATCTTCAAGCTTCATATCATAGTATTCGGCAAAAATTTTATTTGCGGATATAATTCTTCCTTCAGTATCCTTTAGCCACGCCATATAAGGAATATTATCAAGAATGGCATTTTGCTGAGCATAAACTTTGCTTATTTCGTTGTCTTTGGATTTGCCTGCAGGAACAGATTTCTTTGTTCGGGGTTTTGCAACTTTTGCCTTAACAGTTTTTTCGCTTGTTTTTTTAACTTTTTCGATGTTTTCTGTGTTTTTTCTCATATAAAAGTAATATTACA
>CALKAJ010000004.1 GCA_937983305.1 uncultured Ignavibacteriota bacterium
TGATTTAAATCCAGATATATATTTAATTTATATTACGCCAGAGCCATCGGATATTTCAAAAAACTCTTTTTCTAAATTGAACTATGATAAAAAAATACACTTATTTTGGAATAAGCATGAAAATTCAATTTATAATAAAATGTTAAAAATATTTAATATGGAAAATAATGCTATCATAGACCCAATTAACAATCAATCTACATATTTAATAAAATCATTTTTATCATTTATTAAAACTGGATTTATTAGCTATATTGAAGAACGTGAAAAAATATTAGAAAAGAGAAATTATGGAAAACCTGTAATAGATCATTTAAAAGATTTCTCACAAACTTTAAAAAAAGAAAATTTATATCAACTTGATGATATTAGGGACATGTTTTCAAAATATGTTCTTGAAAAATCAGGTGTAAATTTAAAAAATTCTACTAGAAATGCACATATTTTACTATCAACTGTCAATGATAAAAATCGAATACACTACCATGTTGATAAACTTGATGATGATAGAAAAAATATTTTTTATTACCCTGATATTGAGAATAAAAAGATTATAAAATTATTTGATCCAAAAGAAAATTTCGATATTAAGATATATTATAAGAATTTTGATGAAACTGAAGATGGTTTATAATCATAAAAACCACTTATATTAATCAGAAAAAAGTGAAAAAATCATTCTCATTTGCAATGAAAAATATGCGAACAAAAAATTGTACATACGGTTAAATACAACCTTTATATTTTCTCGCTTTAAAAAATATTCTTTTTGTATACCCCTTCTATCTTTTAAAATGATAGACTATTCATCGCAGTAATTTTGTCTTCAAGGAACGAATCAACGTATCTTTGCGTTACCTCTAATGAACGGTGCCCGACGATTTTTTGAACGGCAACGATATTACCGGAAGATTTGATTGCCTTTGTGATAAAAGTTGAACGGAGAGAGTGGAATTTTATTTCTTTCGGCAGCGATAGTTTCTTTTTTATTTTTGTGAAGGTATGACTTATCACGCAGGCAGTAATAGGGGTATTTTTACTATTGCGGAAAACAAACCCATCATCAAACCTTTGAATATTTTGTAATATTTCTAATAATTTAGGATGAATCGGAACAACCCGTTCATACCTGGCTTTTGTTAAACTTGCAGGTATGACAATAACGTTATCATTGAAATTAATCCAATCCCAACGCAGAGCAGCAATTTCTCCCTCTCTCATTCCGGTATATATTCCAAAGGTGAAGCAAGGCAAATACCAGGAATATTTTGAGTTGATTAAAGAAATTACTTCATCAAGCATTTTGGGGTCAAAGGGTTTTGTTTGAGTCGAGTCCTTAACCCTTTCGAGCTTGATTTTTTTTGCCAAATCATAGGTAACAACATCATATTCAAAAGCTCGGCGAAAAACGGACTTAACAAACTTTATGTAATGATTCACGTTGTTTGTTTTAAAACTTTTTTGAAATAATAGATTTTTAAAACTGTCAATGTGAATCGCTTTAACTTCTGATAATAGCATAAGGTTATTTTTTTCACAGAATTCAAGCCAGACTTTAACAAATTTCGTATAATGTTTTATTGTGGTGCTTGCCCATTTGTATTTATTTTCATGAATATAATTTTCAAAATAATTTTTTACTGATGTGCCGGGGAAGGTTTCAATTTCCGGCTTTACTATTGTGATTGAGTTTGAATTTCTATTAGAAACAACGTCTTTTTCAACTTCCTTTTTCTTTGCTAATGCTTCTTTTTTACTGGTGGTAGAAAAACCCTGTACATATCCTTTTTTACCGTTACTAGTAATTCTAATATAATATCTGGTTTTTCCGTTCCGTTTCATTGTTACTATATTTGCCATTACAACCTCTCGATAATTCCCGTAACCTCCACGCCGGAGACAAGTTACGAGTTTTCACATCGTCTGGTCACAACTTAAGCTTAGATGCTTAAAAAGGCAAGTAGTTCGAGAATAAAAATGCTGAACCTAGGGAAAAGTAGTACTACCGTCAGGACTACACCGGGGCTACAGAAACCGTTATTTTCGAGAATAAAATATTTGCCGATAATTTAAATTATTGTTAGATTAACAATTACAAACACTGCCACAATAGCTCAGTTGGTAGAGCATGCGCTTCGTAACTCTCCACTAAAAATTTATAAATTATTACCCAGTAAGCAATTAAAAAATAGTAATTCCTCCGAAAATGTATAAAAATCGCATATGAAAACCTTTACATACGAGAAGAACTATATTATAATTACTTAATGTATTGTTGCGAAAATAATTATACAGTAATGATTGTTTTATATAACATTGTAGAAAATATTGGAGAATTACGACTCTGAAAATAGAATGAGGTTATAAAGATGATAAATATTGACACGATTAAGTTATCGATTTCGCTTGAATACTTATATGGTTTTGATGCAAGCTGTTTTAATGCTGAAGTTGATACAATTGACAAAGATGGTAAAGATGGTAAAGCAGAGATTGTGATGCTGAAATTGAAGCAAGAATATCTACCAAACGGGTTAAGGAGTTTGATTATTAGAAATAATAAGCACAATGATATATTATTAGAATTCTCTTCAAAACTGCTTGAAGATTCGTATCACGTAGGGATAAATCGAGAATCGATATATTATTTAATAATGCAATTAAAACAGAAATTAAATCATATTGTCCAAATTGATTTCAATTTTATCAGCCGGGCAAAAGTTCTTTTGTGTCATATCAAGCAAGATTTAAAGTTTGATAACCCTGAAAATGTACTTTCTATGTTAGGTATAAACCGGGGGAACCCAATCTACAATATAAATGATTATGAAAAAAATAAAGGATTAGAGATTAAACGAAAAGTTAAAAATAATAACGAGCGAATGGTAATTTATTCTAAAGAAAAAGAATTAAAAAATAAAGTGAATGCTAATATTGACTCTTACAATAAGCTGATGCTTGAAGGTACTCTACGTTTTGAAATGAATTTAAGAACTTATTCAGCGATGCGTAAAGCATTTGGTATCCCGAAAAGTGTCAAAGATATTCCACTTTCAATGATTCTTGAAGCCGAAACGAATCCAATATTAACTCAATTCCAAAAAGTATTTAATTCCCCGGCTTTAATCTCTGAAGATACACAACTTTCAAATGAAAATGATAGAAAAAGAAAAAATACAGATTATCAAAACTCACTGCGTTTGGCAATGGCTAAGGAACTTGATTATAATATGCAATCGATTCAATCGTATTTGAAAGCATTTTTTGCCAAAAACCGGGACAAATATTACGCAGAAAGGAAAATATATTTGAAAATATGTGAAAATCATTTAAAGAATAATAATGTAAGCGTAAACGTATATAAAGAAATTGAAGAAAAACTTATTGAGAAAAACAATGAAAGCTTTTTTACGTGGTTTGATAATGATAACTATGAATTTGAGGAACCGGAAATGCCTGAACTTAGTGAAGTAATTTAATTTGTTATATTTCTCGGCTTTATAACCTTTTTCTATAGAGCTATGTTTGATATAGTGTCAAGTATCAAGCATAGCTCTTTTCTTTTGCCCCGGCACGCTAATAAATAATAATTCTATGTTTATAATCCCTTTTACCCCGGCTTGTACCATAAGCGAAATAATTTCGCTTATCCTTTTTGTACTCCCCCCTATAAAGACGGCAATAGCGGAAGTCGTACCCCCTTTGCAACCCCGGCACGAATCAAGAAATAATTACTTCAATAGTTTAATATTGTGCAATATTGCATAATATTGTTATATAAAAGGAAGAAAAAAGTATTCCTGTGAAAATGTTAAGCGTACTGATAATTCAAATAACGATTCAAGCCCTTTTTTGTGTGAAAAAATTTTACGAAAAAACTTGTCAACACGGTTAAACAATTGGGCTTTTCCTGTGTCTTCTAACGAACTCAAAAATACTGGTTTTTGTTACGGGGCGGATTATATGATCCTTCGGTTCTTTACGTTTTTTTGGTTTTTTAGGTTTGGGAATTTTCGGAGGACGAACGGTCATAAATGGTTTTGAATTTCTTTTCGTTGTTTCAAGATCTTGCATAGTTATTTATCCTTGAAATGAATTTGGTCACAAGTATAGGAGACTCTTGTTAGATTTTTCAAGGCTTTATTGAAAATTTTATTTTAATTTTTTAATTTCAGTAATTATAAAAATTGCGACATAACGTGTCGGGAATTTATTTGGCTTATGAGCTACAATTGTATAATATCAAATGCACAATATCAATAATGTAGGAAGTTCATCATGAAGAAAGTTAGCATTTATATCCAATCTTTCGGACGGGATGAGGATGGATTTAACGACGATGAAGAAGATTTTGAAGCAGAATTAAATCCGAAAAATTTTAGTCAGGTAATATCAGAAGCAGAATTATGGATGAAAGAAAGAGAATTTCGGGATGGAGACCTTAGCGGATTTGTTGGCATATCTCATAAAGGGGTTTTAGATACGAATAATACTCATGGTTTTAATTCCATTGAAGAATTTCAGTCCATTAAAATGAAAATACCTGAAATCTTCACGATTTAAGTTAATAAGGTTTCAAACGATATTCTAACTGAATAAATCCCCTAATACCTGCCTCACTCTGGTAACGCAATAATAAGGGGTGAGCTGTTCAATGTTGTCAGTCAGGTCTTTTATTTCATTTTCAGGCAACGAGATGTTTTCTTTCCCGTTTGCTTGAGTTCCGATCGATATTTTCAAAACATACTCGTTTTTATTTTGAGTAAACAGCGGCATTTCGGCATGAACACAGTGATTTCTTATCTTCCGAATATCATGAGCGAGTTTCGCCATTCGCTTTTCAAGGAATAATTCATTTTGATAACAGGCAAGGATTAATTCTTGAAAGCAAAGACTATATATCTCATCTTTAGTAGTTATCTTTCTTTTCCCGTTATCATCAGTAATGTAGATTTCGTTTTTGATAGCAAGCAGTTGTTCCATTTTGAAAATCAGTGACTGCTCTAATAGATTACCGGCTAATGCACACGTTGACTCAAAATATCCCAGATAAAAAGTATTATGAAGTTGAGTAAGTAGCTTTAAGATGTTCGCTAAACGCCCTTTCTTTTTGCCGAATGTGATTTTTTGATAATGAAGCTGCCACCGCCGTATTGCGCTTTTTCGTAATGCTTCTTTATTTGTCCATCGTTCCTTTAATTCTTCCATGCTGGAATTAATAAATAGGTCTTTGTTGAGGTCACCAATCTTCATGCTTTATCCTGAAAAGTTATATACCCGATTAACAGCTTACTCTATCACGTTATTTTCTGATTCGCAAGCAAAAAACCTGATTTACGACATAACGTGTCGGGAATTTATTGTTGACTAGAATTATAATTAAGATACTATGAAAAGAAAAAGGTAGTTTTATGAAAAAAATATTTATTATTTTGATTTTGACTGCAGGCTTTTTTGTGAACAATATTACTTCTCAAGAAAATTCTATATCTGTTGATAGTGAACAAAGAATTGCGGATATATATAATAATCTTATCTTCGCTATTACAAAAAATAATTTGGCAGAAGCCAAAACTATAATTGAGAAACATGCTAATTTTGTTAATGGCAGTGATGGAGTTCAATTAGCTGATGTCCGCATACCTATTATAGTCGCAACTTCACTCGGGTTTACAGAGATAGTAAAATATCTTATTGAAAAAGGTGCATATATAAACAGAATATCACAGGAAAGCGAAACGCCTTTAGAATTGGCAAAAAAAATGAGAAATAATGAAATAATCAATTTATTAAATAATGTAAGTGAAACTCCATACCAATTGAATTTTGAAATAAATTCGGAATTAAATTTTATCAGAACGGCTTCATCAGTAGATCCAGAAGGTATAATGGCATGTCATTTTGGTTTCAAATCAAAGTTATTAAAAAGAATTATTAGTATATATAAATTAAATGTTTATTCTTATTTTAGTAATGGTTTATGTTATCCAGATTTAGATTTGAGACTTTCTTACGATTCTTTACCAGATTTAAATGCATTATACGATACTCCGTTAAAACGTCTAGTTTTTGAAAAATCTGAAGAATACAAGGAAAAATTGAACAAATTAAAGAAATTGCGAAAACTTTTATTAAAGAAGGAATTTTTTATAAATGTAAGAAAAGATAATTCCTTTTCAATTGATGGAACGGGAGAAACTTTTAGAAGTTATTATAATATTACAAAAAAAAGGTTTGAATTAGTGTTAGCGATGAATTCGTCGAATTATTCATCGGGTGAGAATATATATCCCCTAATTGCGCTATGGTGTTATAGCGATCGTGATGATTCTTATGGCTTAGCTTTTCAAAAAAGTTTTATTAGTATTAACGTCAAAAAAAGAACTTTATCTTATAACAAGTACCATTTTTTTCTTTATCATTATTTTACAGTTCCGGAAGAAGCGGCTTTGAAAATAGAAAATAATGGAGTAATTAAAATATTTTTTAAAATTAAAGATATAATAAAGAAGAAGAATAATGTATTTTTATTAAATGCTTTAAATAATCGTATAGAAATAACTGACAAAGAAAATGGACAAATAATTTATAAAAGACAATTTTAGTATTTAAAAATTTATTGTTGACTAGAATTATAATTAAGATACTATAAAAAGAAAAAGGTAGTTTTAGGAAAAGAATATTTATATTTAAGGTAGAAAAATGAATATTTTTAGGATTTTATCATCACATGATGGATCAATAAATGAACCGAATGTAAGTTCATTTCTTGCATATTTGCTGAATCCAAACGAAGATCATGGTTTATCAAGTTTATTTTTACAAGAAATATTAAATGATTTTTTAATATTAAATAATAAACATTTGTCAAAAATCAAATATGAAAACCGAATAACTGATTTATCAAAATATTCCGCTTATTATTTAAATATTCAACCAGAATTCACAGTCTTTTTAATGAAAGATTTAAAAAAGAAAAAAAGAGATATTGATATATTGATAGAAATTTATGAAAATATCACAAATAAAATAATATATTCAATTTGCATTGAAAATAAAATAACTGACAATTCGATTATAAAAAGTGATACTCAATTAGATGATGAATTAAGTGGAATTACCAATTATTATAAAGAAAATGATTTAAATCCAGATATATATTTAATTTATATTACGCCAGAGCCATCGGATATT
>CALKAJ010000005.1 GCA_937983305.1 uncultured Ignavibacteriota bacterium
TGCCCTATTGTAATATTATGCCCGTTTCCGTAAACAATATCTTTGCAGTCAAAAGGATTTAAATTTTCTATATTTTCGTCACATACCAGCGTTCCCCCTTCCTGCATAACCGGTGCTATTTTATACAGCTTTCCTTCTCCGGGTTCAAAAGATGCTATCGTTATATAATCATTGTTTTGTTTGCTAAATGTTGCGAGCACAGAATCTTTTACTGCGTCTTTTATTACCCAGTTATTGAAGCCCTGTAAACCGCTTGAATTAAATTTAATTTTAAGAATTCTTCTGTCACCCAAATTATTTTTCGTATTTACGGGATAGGTTCTTTTATTTACGGCATATACATATTTACTTCTATCGTTTGTGGTTAGCGAATTTGGATTTGGTTTGAAAAATCCTAATTCCCAATATCTTTCATATTCACAATCGTAATATTCGCCCGGATTTTGTGATGGTGAACAAGGATTTTGACCGCTGATGAGAGGTGCCAAACTTGAAATATCATTTATAAAACTATAATTTGCATAGCCGCATTCGTCACAATATGCCTGATATGATACATCATTGACTGTTAACGTCTTATCGTGAACTAAATGCTCATTTGGTTGATTCAACGGATACATATAATCGCCCACCGCTCTTAATTTAGAATTCAATTCTTTTACAAAAGCCCATTTATTCTGTCCGTAATAATTTTCCGTTCTGGTTTCAAAATAGGGTTCAATAGATGTCAATCCCCAGTTATAAGTTTGTTTATCTGCATCCTGTAACCTGCTTGTATAAGAAAACTCAAGTAATACCTTTGCGCCATAAGCCATTGAAGTATTCAATATCATGGATATTTCTTCGTTGGTGGGTTCTCTTATCCCCCACTCGTTACTTCCCGAACCGTTTATATTATTTTCGTCACTGTTTAGTTGGTTAATCACTCCGTATATTAATCCTTTCTCCTTTGCTTTTTTGATGTAATACTTGTGCTGGCGAACTAACCAGGATATTGTCGGCTGAACTCCGCTGTCTGCTACATGCGTATATTCATAATAATTTGAAGCTGGATTAACGTACTGATGAATAAAATAATTACTATTAATTGGAGGAAAAATATTCGGATATTCGATAGTGTAATAAAAAGGAAACCATTGCGTAATCATAACATCGCTTAATGCACCAAATCGGATTGCGCGATTTATGCAGGTATCCCAATTCGTTTGATTAACGGTGCTTGAGGGAGTGGATGCCCTGAAAGCAGGCCAACCCATAAATGCTATCGGATCGGTAATAAACAACAATGACATCGTACTATCTGAATATTGCTTTACAAGCCGATTCACTTCGCCAATACATTCAAGGTTCGGAAATTGCACCTCATCTACCCAGAAATATGCAAGACCGGGTTTGTTTGCAAATGCCTCGACTTCTTCTTTGATTTTTCTATGAAATTTCCATGGGTTTGGGTTGTTTGGGTCTAACTCATTTTCATATGTATCCGTAAACAAATAATGCGCCCATGAGTCGTCAACTCTGACATAATCAAGCCAAACATCAACTTTTCCAAGCCATTTTACCTGATAGTCAACCTTGCTGTGAAAAGTTAAGGTATCTCCCTCTTCTCTACCTACTGCTAATGAATCAGCAGAGACCGAGAGGAAATTAGCACTGTCATTGCCAAGATTGTAAAACATTTCTAAATACTGTCCATTATATTTAGGATTTGTTGGATCTGATATGTCTAAAAAATTTATGCACTTTAGCAAAAATGAATCAATCGGATTGCCTGAAAAATTATTAACATAAACAATACACACTGAATCATTCATATGTGCTTTTGCATAAGCGGAATCAATTCTCATTCTCGGCTTAATAAACCATCTCATATTATATTTCCTTTGTTTAATATCGGAATATAACCTTTCCCAGCCGCTGCTGTTTGTTGAATCAGAAACCCTTTTTAAATTATTTGTCTGACTGCAGTTTTCATACAAACCTTTTACCATAAATCCCGGAGCATCCCTGCCAACCATACAATGCTTGCTTGTACCATTTGAGTCACTCACGTCTATACCGGTAACATTTGTTGAATCATAACCGTAAGCCGGAAACTTTGTGTGCCATGTTCCCGGATATTCCGCCTGATAGGTAAACCTTTGTCCGTATGCAGGTCTCAATATCTTTTCTCTCTCAAATATCAGAGAGTTCAGATTTAAGTTCTTGAAATTATACCAATGTTCAATTACTCCCTGCATTGCTGTTCTGTAATTATTTATATCCTCAAAAAATCCTCCGTCTTTTTGTCCGTTTTGCTGAAAGTCGGGGTCAATAGTATCCAGATGCGCACAATAGCTGAACATTAAATTATAATACAAAGAATCATATCTTTGCATTTGTATCTGTGTTCTTAATGAGTTATGAAAAAAATGACTCATTGGTCCCAAGTAAAATCCGTTCTTCAGATTTTGATTGCCTTGATTGTTTTGCGATATTACTTCCGTAATACTTGCAAAAAAAAGTAAACCCACTGCAAATACCGTAATAAAGGTTTTTAACAGTTCGATGGTTTTAAATTTTTTCATCGTTTTTGATTTTT
>CALKAJ010000006.1 GCA_937983305.1 uncultured Ignavibacteriota bacterium
ATTAACTTCATTCTATAACTTTACAGATTATTAAAATTTTTTTGAAAATGAAATTTATTATTTTAAATT
Source organism: uncultured Ignavibacteriota bacterium (assembly GCA_937983305.1). Taxonomy (GTDB): domain Bacteria; phylum Bacteroidota; class Ignavibacteria; order Tepidaquicellales; family Tepidaquicellaceae; genus DSSM01. The sequence continues at coordinate 70 of CALKAJ010000006.1, forward strand.
TTTTACTTGTTGTATTCTTTTTATTTAACTCAAATACAACATTCTCACAGGATGCACAAGAAGTTATAAAAAACGTTCAAAGTGTATATAAAGGTATCAAGGACGCAAAAGCAACTTTTTCTTTGAGTGAAAAAGTTTCAGGGAAAAGTTCATCAACATCCGGAACTATGTACATACAGAAAGAAAAAAAATATAAAATTAAAACTAAATCGTTTACACTTGTAACTGACGGAGTAACCACCTGGTCATATTCTCCCGGTAAAAAACAGGTAGTAATTGATAATTACAAAGAAGACGGAAATTCTTTCTCTCCAAATAAGTTTTTATTTAATTATCCGGAAAACTTTTATTCAGATCTGACCGGTGAAGAAAAAGTTGGAAGCAATAATTGTTACGTTTTAAAACTTTCACCAAGAACCAAGGGAATGGTTAAATCTGCAAAAGTATGGGTTGACACCGAAGAATTTTTAATAAGGAAAATTACAATTTCTTCTTCCGGTTCAACTAAGACATACACTTTAAAGTCAATTACACTTGATGCAGGTTTAAGCTCTTCCGAGTTCACTTTTTCACCGCCTTCCGGGGTTGAAGTAATTGACCTACGCTAAAAATTATTGATTGAAAAAATTCAGTAAAATATTAAGATTTGTTATATTATTTGGACTATTAATATTTTTCCTCTATCTTGCTTTCCGGGATATTAATATTGAAGGGCTTTTTACTGAATTACGAAGAACCAATTATTTCCTTGCAATCCTTGCTATGCTTATAGGAGTATATCTCGGAAGCTGGATAAGGGCTTACAGATGGAAGTATTTTTTATATCCTGAAAAAAAAGATATAAAACTCAGGGATTTATTTTCCGCGGTAATGGTAGGATATTTTTTCAATGCATTAATACCAAGAGCAGGTGAATTATCGAGACCTTTTTTACTTGCTCAAAAATATGGTATATCAAAAGCATTTACATTAGGTACAATTGTGGTTGAAAGAATATTTGATATGTTATCTATGTTTTTTGTATTTGGGTTATGCGTAATGTTTTACAGAGACGATTTACAAAAAGCATTCGGAGCATATAACATTGAAGAGATTTCTTTATATTTTTCAATTGGAATGATTTTATTTGTCGTTATAATCAGTATAATGCTTTTAAAATTCGATAAGACTGAAAAATTTATCGATAGAATAAATAAAAAAATACTTCCCTTAAAATATCAAACAAAAGTAAGTAAAATATTATTATCACTTATAAGCGGTTTTTCTTTCCTGAAATATCCGAAATATTATTTTAAGATTTTTACTCTTACAGTATTACTTTGGATGGATTATGCTCTGTCAACATGGGTGTTGATGTCAGCTTTTAAAAACGATATTCTCAATTCACTGAGCTATATGGATGCAAATCTGGTTTTAACATTAACATCCTTTGCACAGACTCTGCCTCTTCCGGGAAACTCAGCCGGTTCCTTCCATTTTTTTATAAAAACGACTCTTAATGTAGTATTTGGTGTAGATAACGAAACAGCACTTGCATTCGGAACTGTTAACCACTTACTTGGCTTTATAGGAATTATTACCATTGGCTTATATTACTCCATTAAAGAGAATTACAAATTTAACTTTAAAAGTTCACGGAAAGAATCTCCGGGAAATGACGACCTTAATAAAGAAGAAAAGTAAAGAACTTTAAAGACCGCAAATAATTATAAATTCCGACAATTTTGTAACATTGCAAGCGAAAATTGTTATTTTATTAAGAATTTTGAGCAAGTTTTTTTATTATTTTTCGTCTAAGTTGTAAATAGGCGAACGCGTTTATGAAATTGAACCATAAAAGTACTATTAATACTAATATATACAATTATTAAAACTTTGGCACGATAGTTGCTATAATATATTATAATGTAAATAACTACAAAATGAAGATAAATAAAAAAATTGCAGTAAGCGAATCAGGTTTTGTATTCGACTCATCAACAGGAGATTCTTTTTCGGTAAATCCTCTTGGTATAGAGATTATAGGTATGGTAAGAGATAATAAAACAGAAGATGATATCAGAAAAATATTATCAGAAAAATACGAAGTATCTGTTCCGGTTCTGGAAAAGTCACTATCGGATTTTATAGGTTCTTTAAGAAGCGCAAAAATTATTGAAGACTAAGATGGAGAAAAAGAAGATTACAATAGCCGCGACCGGGTTAAACAATATTGACAATCCCGGACCCGGTGTTCCATTTATAAGGGGCGTTCGGGAATCTAAAGAATTCGATTCCCGGATTATTGGGTTAGCGTACGAAAACCTTGAGCCCGGAATTTATATGCATAATCTTATAGATAAATCCTACCAGATACCGTACCCTTCATCCGGCTCAGATGTTTTACTTAGAAGAATCGAATATATAAACAAAATTGAAAAGATAGATGTATTGATACCTAATTTTGATGCAGAGCTATATACATTTATGAAATCTTCTGATAAGTTGAAAGAAATGGGTATAAGCACATTTCTTCCGACTTTAGAACAGTTTGAAGAGCGCCATAAATCAGTGTTACCTGAATTCGGAAAGAAATATGATATTAAAGTTCCGGGTAGCAAAACAATATTTTCCGAAAGAGAGATACCGGATTTAGTAAACGAATATAAATACCCGATGCTCGTTAAAGGTAAGTATTATGATGCTTATGTTGCATATACACCGGAGCAAGTCAGGATGTATATGAATAAAATATCTTCAAAATGGGGACTTCCAATAATAATTCAGGAATTTGTAGTCGGAACCGAAGTAAATGTTGTAGCCCTCGGAGACGGAAACGGAATTACAATTGGAGCTGTTCCGATGCGTAAACAGTATATAACTGATAAAGGTAAAGCCTGGGCTGGTATAACATTAGATGATACGAATCTGCTCGAAATAACAAATAAGATTATCAGCAAGACAAAATGGCGCGGCGGAATGGAGCTTGAAATGATAAAAACCAACGAAGATGATTATTATCTTATTGAAATAAATCCGAGACTTCCTGCATGGGTTTACTTATCAGTTGGGGCAGGGCAGAATTTACCGGAAGCGCTCGTAAAACTTGCTTTAGGTGAAAAAGTGGAACCGATGACAAAATATAAAAACGGAACATTATTCATAAGATATTCATATGATTTAATCTGCGATATATCTGAATTTGAAAAACTAACTTTAAACGGAGAATTATAAAAAAATTAACTAATATGGCAAAATTACATTTCGAAAGACCCATTATCAAAAAATTAAATGTTGGAATTTCCAATAAATTCGGTTCAAAAACAGAATTCGAGCCGATAACTGAAATTGACGGCGTTGATATAAAAGAACTGATAGTTAAATATGGTTCTCCATTATTTATTATATCCGAAAAAACAATAAGAGAAACATACAGAGAGGCAAAGCAAACATTTGAGAGCCGTTTTCCGAAAGTTCAGTTTGCCTGGTCATATAAAACCAATTATCTGGATGCAGTATGCAAGGTATTCCATCAGGAAGGTTCATGGGCAGAAGTTGTTTCACGATTTGAATACGAGAAAGCACTTGAAAACGGAATGCCCGGAAATAAAATAATTTTTAACGGACCCGATAAGACAGAAGATGATTTGAAGATTGCAATTGAAAATGAGTCATATATTCATATTGACCATTTCGATGAATTGTATTCAATAATGAATCTGTCCGAACATTTAAAGAAAAAACCGAAAGTTGCTATCAGGGTAAATATGGATACAGGTGTATATCCAATGTGGGACAGGTTTGGATTTAATTATGAAAACGGTGAAGCCTGGGAAGCTATTAACAAAATTCTAATGAATGATAAACTTGAGTTGGTCGGGCTTCATACCCATATTGGTACATTTATGTTAAGTGCGAATGCATATCACATCGCTGCCTCAAAATTAGCAGACTTAGCATACCACATAAAAAAGAAATATAACCATACTATACAATATATTGATATGGGCGGAGGATTTGCTTCAAAGAACACTTTGAAAGGTGCATACCTTTCAGGTTTAGATACTTCTCCCACTTTTAATGATTATGCGGAAGCTATCTCTTCGGCATTGCTCAATTCCGAAATTCCCCCCGACAGTTTACCAATGCTTATACTTGAAACCGGAAGAGCTTTGATAGACGATGCAGGTAGTTTAGCAGGAAGTGTAATCGCAATAAAAAAATTATCCGATGGACGCCGCTCTACAATTGTGGATTTCGGAGTAAATATTCTGTTTACGTCTTTCTGGTATGAGCACAAAGTAACACCGGCTCAGGGATTTACTCAGTATTCGGAAACAAGCAGCATGTACGGACCTCTATGCATGAATATTGATGTTATAAGAGAAACCATAACATTGCCCCCTCTGAAGAAAGGTGATAACCTGGTAGTAAGCCGAATCGGAGCATATAATATGACACAATGGATGCAGTTCATAACTTTAAGACCTAAAGTAGTTATGATAGACTTAAACGGAACAACCCATATAATCAGAAATAATGAGTCGCTTAAAGATGTCAAAGGTTTGGAATCGGTACCGGAACATTTAAAAAAAATTAGTAAGTAATTGGAAAGTAATATAAAAATATCGGATATACCCGTAAGTATCAGAAACAGTTATTCTGCAATATTTTTCTCGGAGAATATTTATTTCGGTATATTGCTTATTGCCATTACATTCTTTGATTTAGTCGCAGGATTCAGCGGATTAATAGCGGTTATTACGGCAAATATTTTTGCTGTTTACTTTGGTTTTGATAACCTGAATATCAAAAAAGGGTTCTATGGTTTCAATGCATTGTTAACAGGCTTAGGATTAGGCATTAATTTTGAATTTAGTTTACTGTTAATAATACTTGTATTTCTTTCGGCGATTCTTTCTCTTTTCTTAACAATTGCATTGGAAGGAATTTTCAGGAAGTATGGCTCTCCTTATCTCAGTCTGCCTTTTTTGTTTGCAATATGGATTTTTTTAATGGCAGCAGGGAAAATTGGTATGCTCGTACCGACTCAAAGAGGACCTTTCAGTTTCGGGTTTCATGCATTGACATCGCTTGATATTATTATTAATGATGTTAAAGTTTTCTTCGATTCGGTTTTTACAAATGATGTAACAAGGTATTACTTAAAATCTCTTTCATCAATATACTTCCAATATGGAATTATTGCAGGTTTTGTAGTATTCATCGGACTATTATTTCATTCAAGAATTGCAACTGTATATTCTTTTGCAGGATACATAGCAACACTCGGATTCTTAAACTACAGCGGTATATATTTTTCTGAGGCGGATTTCTATTATTTAGGATTCAATTACATTTTGCTTGCAATAGCCATAGGTTGTTATTTTCTTATTCCCTCTATTTATTCATTACTCTGGGTATTTATATTAGTCCCACTGAATGTAATTATTACACAAGGTTTATTTCTTGTTTTAGGCATTTGGAGTCTTCCGCTGTTTTCACTTCCGTTTAATATACTCGTAATACTATTTCTTTATTTTCTGAAATTACGATACTATAAAGACGATAAGTTATCAGAAGTGTATTATTTCTTTCCCAATCCGGAAAAAACTTTGTATAACTATTTAACCAATACAGAAAGATTTCGCAATAAAACATTAATTGATTTAAAACTTCCATTCCTCGGCGAATGGTATATTTCTCAGGGCACTGAGGGCAATCTTACCCATAAGGATAAATGGAAATATGCTTATGATTTTATCATAAAAGATTTCAAAGGTCTGCATTACAAAGGCTCAGGATTAAGGGTTGAAGATTATTATTGCTATAATAAGCTCGTACTTGCACCGGCAGACGGGACGGTTGAAAATGTAATTGATGATGTTCAGGATAATGAAATTGGGAATGTGAATACGGAAGAAAACTGGGGAAACAGTATTGTAATAAAACATTCGGAATACTTATATAGTCAGGTCAGCCATTTGAAGCAGGGAAGCATAAAAGTAACACCGGGCGACAAAGTAAAAACAGGTCAGCAGATTGCAAACGTAGGAAATTCAGGGCGCTCACCAGAACCCCATCTGCATTTTCAGGTTCAGGCAGAACCAAAGGTAGGTTCATTTACATTGGAATATCCATTCGGAAATTACTTATTAGTAAAAAACAGCAAGGGTGAATCGAAAAATACCCTGAATAGTTATTCACAGCCGCTCGAAAAAGAAATTATTAAAAATTTCGATTCTTTGAAACTTCTTAAAAATGTTTTTGTATTCCCCCCCGGATCAATTATCAGGTATAAATATGACGGTTTTATAAACGGAGAAGTCGAATTCGAATCAGTAACAGATGTTTATAATATTTCATATTTTCTGAATAAGAAAACAGGTGCAAAGGCATACTTTAGTGTGGAAAATGACTCGTTTTATTTCTATGATTACATCGGAAGGAAATCAGATATTTTATATTATTTATTTCTTTCACTATACAGAATACCACTTGGCTATCAATATGACTCTAAAATTTCCGACAAAATCAGAATTGATTTGATACACAATAAATTCGGAATGATATTGCAGGATTTTATTGCTCCTTTCTATATTTATAAAAAAGCAAATTTTAATATAAATTTTCGCGAAATAGATAATCCCATAGTACCAACCGAAATTATTATAGAATCCTCAGTTAATACGGGAAAGAAAAAAATACTGAAATCGGAGATAGTAATTACACCCGGAAAAGTTGAAAACATTAAAATATCATTTAAAAACAAAAAAACAGAACTGCATTGGATAGAATAGTTTTAATTATCGCATTATTGTTAATATTGTTAAATACTGAGTCTCGGGCTCAAAAGACATTGCTTGATTTTGATAAGTCAACTTATGATTTATTTCTTTCAAAAAAATGGGATGCCCTGATAGAAGAGGGAAGTCAGTCATTAGAAAAAGGGTTCGATTTTTATTACCTGAGAATCAGAATGGGAATTGCCAACTATGAAAATGAAAACTATATATCTGCAATTCCCCACTTTGAAAAGGCACTCGAATTTATTCCAAAAGATTCGACCGCCGGTGAATATCTTTATTATTCAAACATTCTCCTTGGAAGGAAAAGTGAAGCTTTTTTGGCTGCGGATAATCTGCCAAATAAATTTTCAAGAAAAAACTCTTCTAGCAAACCGGAATTTTTTGAAGGTCTCTATACTGAAGGAGGATTTGTTTTAAATTCAAGTCTTAATAATTCCGAGAAAGGAAGGGGGCTTCCCATGCACACTCAGGGAATCCTCGAAGAACATAAACAATTAAAAAATTACAGATATAACAATATAAGCCTAATTCACAGAATAGGAAACAGAATTTCGCTCTATCACGGATTTGGAAATATCAGCATAAATAATTCTATGCAATTTTCTTCGCTTCTTGATGGCAGCAAAGAATATGATGTTAAACCCAATCAATGGGATTATTATTTCAGCGCCGATAGATCGGAAGAGCGTAGTGTAG
>CALKAJ010000007.1 GCA_937983305.1 uncultured Ignavibacteriota bacterium
AGCACTTGTCAATACAGCTTCAAATTATGATAATGTTGGTTTTGTGACCGGGAAGGTGTATTTTTATGATAAAAAAAATGTTTTCCAGACTTGCGGAAAGTATTACGATTCTACCTTTTGGAGAGGTAAAAATATAGGTAAGTATGAAGTGGATAACGGTCAATATGATGAAGAAATTGAATTGCAATGGTGTGATGATATTTACTGGCTGATAAACAAAAATCTTTATTTTCAAACAGGGGGTTATGATACTGAATTTAGATTTGAATCTGAAGACTTCGATTGGCAAGTAAGAGCAAAAAATGCCGGTTATAAAATTTATTATTCTCCTTTAGCCAAATTATGGCATAAAGATAGTATGACCATCGGAAAAAACTCTGCTTTTAAAGCTTATTATGACTTTAGAAATCCTTTAATTGTCCATTTTAAATATAGAAACTATAATGAATATAAATACTACTATAAATTAAAAAGAAATAATTTGTTTAAATTTTCTTTAAAACTAATTATTCATCTTAAATTTTATTATCTCTTGAAGTGCTGGCAAGGTTTCATGTCAGCAATCTCTTGGGGGTATAAAAATGATAAAATATCTTTTTCCGAAATATTTATATGAAATACATTAATGACTAAGGGTAATATTGTTCCGTTTGTAGCTGTATTGATTTTATCTTATAATGGGAAAAATCTACTTGATGATTCTGTTCAGTCTTATCTCGATAATAATTATGATAATTCTAAAGTAGTTGTAATTGATAATGGTTCAACTGACGGAACTCAGGATTATGTGACTTCTAAATGGCAAAATGTTACGGTTTTAAGATCAGATGTAAATCTGAAGTATTCCGGTGGTTTTAACATCGGCCTCGATTATGCTTTTCATACTTTAAATGCTGATTATGTTTTGATTTCAAATAATGATGTCGAAGCGGATAAAGAAGTGATTAGAAGCTTGGTAAATACTGCTCTAAATAATATTAATGCGGGCTTTATAACCGGCAAAGTATTTTATTATGATAAACGCGATGTGTTTCAAACTACCGGAAAAAAGTATGATGACTTTTGGTGGATGGGACCCAATATTGGAAGAGGAGAGCAGGATGTTGGTCAGTATGATTCTGAAAGGGAATTAGAGTGGTGTGACGATATTTTTTGGCTCGTTTCAAAAGAATTATACTTTACAACCGGTGGATATGATACGGAATTTGATTTTCAGGCAGAGGATTTTGATTGGCAGGTAAGAGCTAAAAATTCAGGCTTTAAGATTTTTTTTTCGCCCAATGCAAAAATATGGCATAAAGAAAGTTCAACAATTGGTAAAATTTCCCCGATGAAAGCATATTATGATGCAAGAAATTCAAATATTGTACATATGAAATACAGGAGAAAAGATCAATATCTTGCTGTAATAAAAAAAAGAAGAAATATTTATTTGAAAGCCTCTGTAAAATATTTTTTAAAGGGTGAGTTTAGATTAATAATAAAAACTTTTCAGGGTTATTTATCTTCCATTAAATGGGGAAAAAAAAACGGTAAACTGTAATGTGTGGAATATTAGGATACTTCAGTACATCGTTAAAAACTAATCCGGACTTATTTGTTGGGGCTAACAATCTTGTGAATTACCGCGGTCCCGATAGTGCAGGATATTCGATAATAGATTTTAATTTTGGAGTAAATAATTTCTATCACGAGAATAAGTTTATCAATAATTATCGCCAATATCCCGGAAAAATCTTTGGTACTTTTGGATTCAGAAGACTTTCAATAATTGATTTATCGTCCGCTGGTAATCAACCAATGACTGATTACTCAGGTTTTTATTCAATAGTTTTTAACGGTGAGATATATAATTTTAAAGAGTTAAAACAATTATTAATAAAAAAGGGGTATATTTTTAAAAACAATACTGACACAGAAGTTATTCTGAATTCTTATAAAGAATGGGGTTCTGATTGTTTAAGCAAATTCAATGGAATGTTTGCTTTTTGTATCGTGGATTCAAGGAATCGTTCATTATTTTGTGCTCGTGATAGACTCGGAATTAAACCATTCTATTATCTTTTCAACGGGCAATCATTTATTTTTGCCTCAGAAATAAAACAACTGCTTCATTTAAATGCAAACGAGTCAATAGCAAATGATGGCGTTTTATTGGATTACTTATATGGAAGTTACGGCAATGAAACAGAAAATACTTTTTTTAGAAATGTTAATAAGATTGAACCGGCTTCTTTTTTAAAGATTAATCTTGATGGTAATTCTTTGTCATTAAATAAATACAGCTGGTGGAAATTACCTGAGCCTGAGATTTCAGAACCATCCGGCTATAATGATAAAAAAGAGGAACTCATCGAGCTTTTTAAAGACAGTATTAATCTGCGTTTGAGAAGTGATGTTCCTGTTGGAACATGCTTGTCCGGAGGTTTAGATTCCTCCGGAATAGTTGGAGTTATTAAAAAATATTTTAATATTGATTCTCACAAAGTTTTTACAATTCAATCCCCGGATGCTTTGTTTGACGAAACTGATTATGCAAAAGAAGTTAGTAAAATGTATAACTTGGAATCCTTTTATCATTTACCTTCTCTCGATGAGTTTAAAAAAGATATTAGGAAACTTATATGGCATCATGATGAACCTTTGCTTTCTTCCAGTATGTATGGTGGCTATCTTGTCTATAAGCTTGCAAAAAATCATGGTGTCACTGTCGTTTTGGACGGTCAAGGCGCTGATGAGCTTCTTGGGGGATATCAAAAAAGCGTCCAGTATTTATTCTTAACTGATTTGATTAACCAAAAAAAAATTGGCTATTTCTTAAATCAGGTAGGAAAAAATTCTGATGTTCATAACTCAAGTTATTTTAAAGTGCTTTTCAATTCTTTAAAAAAATTTTTGAGAATTAAAATATCCGGCAATTTATATTCAAATAATAAACTTATTAATAGCTTACTCAGAGGAATTGTCAATGATGACTTTATTGAAAAAAATATTTATGATTCTAATCTTAACTATGATTTATTAGTACCAGATTCTGTTAAATTAAATTCCTTCTTTAAGAAAGATAGTTATTTAATGCTAACGAAATCTAACTTACCCGGGATTCTCAGACAAGTTGACAGAAACTCTATGGCACATTCGACTGAGGCAAGAATTCCTTTTCTGGATTATAGAATCGTTGAATTCTTATTCAAACTCCATCCGTCATTTATTATGAAAGATGGTTATTCAAAATATATTTTTAGAGACTCTATGAAAGAAATAATTCCTGAAAGTATAAGATTAAGATTAAATAAGTTTGGATTTGCAATGCCTGATTTTTATTTTCTAAGTAATAATGTTGAATTTTTAATCGAATTATTAAATAATTCTAAAATAGAGCGTATATTTAATTATGATAAATTAATTAATTCTGTCAGGTTATCATTAAATAATTATGATTTGTATAATCCCGTCATTTGGCGAATTATAAATTTGCATTTTTGGTACGATATCTTTATTAATAAAAATGCCACAAGCTAATATGTCTGAAAATACGATAAAAGATAAATTTACGATTATTTTTTGGTGGATTGTTATTTTATATCTTGACCCCGGCGGTTTACTGGACACTAATTTCAGGGGTCCCCTGTTATATTTATCTCAAAATTTTATTCTGTCTTTTATTTTATTATATCTTTATAAAAGAAAAAATAATGAGAGTAATATGTATTTATTATCAGAACGGAGTATTCGTTTTTACATATATATCATGATCATTTGGAATATTTATTATTCTTTATGGTTTTATGGCTTGAATAATTTATATTATCCCGGTTTTCTGCAGGTGTTTACTCATAATGCAAGAATGATAGGACAAGGGTTGCTGGTAATCCCGATTATTTATTTTACTGTTTCAAGTTCTGATTATTTCCTGGAAAAAACTTCAGTGATAACAATTATCGTCTTAGTACTTTTTTTTATTTCTGCTTATACCCCTTTTAAAATACTTGAGGTGTTTGTTTACGATAGAGGTTTTATGTCAAAAGACAGGTTTTTCTTATATGGAATTGGTTTGATTTATTTCTCTTTACCAATATTTATAAGCTATTTCGTTTTAAGTTTTAAGAGGAATTATAAGATTGTTTTTGCAGGTCTTTTGGTAGTTGTGTATATTTTTATAACGGTTACAAGAAGAGACATAATTGGAATTTTAGAATATTTGATAATTATATCAATTCTTATTGGTCTCTCATCTAAAATCCTATTTCTTCAAAAAACTTTTTATTTTTTTAGACTTAAATATATTTACATATATTTGTTTCTGATTATTTCTGCATATATTATCAATTCAAAAGCAGTCAGCAGTATAGAAGATAATATTGTTGTTTCCTTCCGTACTCTTGTGGGTTTAGAGTCTTATGGTACGAAAGATGATATGAGATTAAGCTTTACTGAAAATTATCGCATAACTAATGCGATTCAAAATAATTTATGGGGTGGAACCGGCTTTGACCCGGCATGGATGAATTCTGAAGGTGGTGATTACGGATGGGAGGGTGCGGATTTTGTATTTCTGTCTTGTTTTGCGATGTATGGTATCGTGGGTTTATTAATATTTTTTCCATTTTATTTTGTTGTGTTGTACGGGATTATTAGCGGCATAAAGATGATTCGAAATAATTGGGATATACTTTCAATGAATAAAGTGAAATTTAATACTCTTCTGATTCTTTTCTTCGCTTCATCTTCCGAATTTATAAAGAATATTATTGAATATCCTAATTGGTTTATTCCCATAGGTATGTTAAATGGAACTCAGCTATATTTTATTTATCTGGGTTTGCTGTATGGTTCTTATTATGGTATTAGAAATGAAATTAATAAATTAAATATCAAATCTTATGAAAATTAGTATTTTTGGCTTAGGGTATGTCGGATGTGTTAGTCTTGGATGTCTTGCGAAAAGTGGCAATGATGTTATCGGTATTGATATTTCGGAAGAGAAGGTAAATTTAATAAATCAAGGTATTCCTACGATAATAGAGGATAAAATTGATTATTTAATAAAAGATGGTTATGAAAAAGGTAGAATAAGTGCAGTCCTTGATTATCAATTCGCAGTTAATAATTCTGATGTTTCGTTTATTTGTGTTGGTACACCATCAACCCAAAGCGGTCATTTAAACCTTGATTATGTTTTTAATACTGCAAAACAAATAGGCGAAGCAATAAAAACGAAAAAAGAATTCCACTTAATCGTAATTCGTTCCACAGTTCTCCCCGGAACAAATTCCGGATACTGCGAAATAATTGAAAAAATATCAGGGAAGAAAAGAAATGTTGATTTTTCAGTGGTATCGAATCCTGAATTTTTGAGAGAGGGAAGTGCAGTAGATGATTTTTTTAATCCTCCGATTACATTATTAGGTAGCGATAACTTAAAAGCTATTGAGATAATGAAAAATATTTATTCGAATATTAATTCTAATTTTGAAGTGGTTGACATTAAAATTGCGGAAATTATTAAATATGTTAATAATTCATATCATGCTTTGAAAATTGTATTTGCGAATGAAATTGGTAACATTTGCAAAAAATTAAATATTGACTCTCATGAAGTTATGAGAGTATTTTGTCTTGACAAACATTTGAACATATCTGATAAGTATTTTAAGCCCGGTTTTGCCTATGGAGGTTCGTGTTTACCAAAGGATTTAAAAGGTCTGCAAACTATTTCGCATGATTACTATTTAAACACTCCTTTGATAAATTCAATAAATATTAGCAACGAGGAACAAACCAAAAACGCAATTGAATTAGTAACAAAATATAAGAAAAATAGAATTGGGATATTGGGCTTAAGTTTTAAAGCCGGTACAGATGATTTAAGGTACAGTCCTTCTGTGGACTTGACTGAGTCTCTATTGGGAAAAGGATTTTATATTAAAGTTTATGATAAAAACTTGAAAATTTTGAATATTGTAGGGGTAAATAAAACGTTTATACAGGGGAAATTACCGCATTTGAATAATCTTCTTACTAATTCTATTGAGGAGGTTCTTAATTGGGCGGATATAATTGTAATAACATATAATGATACCGAATTTTGTTCTGCTGTATATAAAGATGAGCAGATTGTTATTGATTTAGTAAAAACAACTTTTAGCAAAAATAAACCGAAGAACTATGAAGGAATCAGCTGGTAGTTTTGAAATAGCATTTACAGGTGATGTTTGCTTTGGTGATTTTGAAAAATATACTAAAAGCCCTTTTGTAAATATAATCGAATATTTAAAGGATTATTCTATAGTAATTAATTTAGAAGCGCCTTTTATCCCAAATGAAATCCAATTCCCTCAAAAATCTAAAATTTCATTGAGGAGTCCCGAAAGTGCCGTTGAAAGTTTACATTTATTAAAACCATATCTCGTTAATCTTGCAAATAATCACACGAATGATTTTGGGAAAATTGGGTTTGAAAATACAAAAGCTATTTTGGAATCAAATGGGCTCAATTATTTTGGAGCGGGTTACTTAAATGATAATCATAATGTTTTTGCTGACCATACTAATAAAATTGTTTTCTTTGCTTATGTTACCAGAAGTGTTGACCTGTCCGGGACAAAATTGTTTAATGATATCGAATTTGCAGGACCAAAAGAGTATAGTCTTGATTTGTTTGTAAAGCAATCACAAGAATATAAGAACTATAGAAAAATTGTTCTTTTCCACTGGGGGATTGAAGATTTGCATTATCCGTTGCCTGAGCAGGTTGTAATAGCAAGAAAATTAATTGATTCAGGTTGTGATTTAATTATTGGAAACCATTCACATGTGATTCAAAGTTTTGAAAAATATAATGGGAAATGGATTTTCTACTGTTTGGGCCATTTTTTCTTTCCGCATTATTTATCACATTTCCTTCGTGATGGCAAAGTAGTAAAGTCATTGGACTTTCAAACAACAGCCAGAAGAAAATCAATTATTCCGGTCTTTAATTTAAAAAATGAACAGATAAATTTAGAAAGAATTATTAATATTACTGCAAATGAAAAATTTGAACCTGTATATAATAATAAAAAATTTATATACAACGTTTTTTTATTTAAGAATATTAACCTTTATAAAATATTTTATTATATCTATACAAACTTAATTATTTTAAATGGTTTACCTGCGAGATTTATTAGGAAAATAAATAGGCTATTTGGTGTTAAAAAGAATTTTAAAAATCATGAATAAAAAAATACTAATTATTTATCCTTCCGGTCTTGCACCGGCTGTGATGATGAGTCAAAAAAGAGCTGTTGACCAAATTCTTGCATTGTCAGTTGATAATAATGTAGAGGTTTTGTGTATTTCAAGCTCGGTTGAAGAATTGGGCAAATCAAGAAATTTTTTCCGGTCAAATAACCTGAAATTTCATTCTGTTCTGAGTGTTAGTGGTAATTTTATTATAAAAAAAATTATTACCTTAAAAAACGTAATATTTAATAATTTATTTGCTGTTAGGTTCGATTATCAAAGAAATTCGTCAAATCGTGTTATTAGAAAGATAATTAAGATTATTC
>CALKAJ010000008.1 GCA_937983305.1 uncultured Ignavibacteriota bacterium
ATCGGGAACGCTGACAGGCGGAAGTTCATCGGTTATTTTGATAGGCGGAAGCGGTGCGGCAACATTGCCGGCTGTGGTTTTGAGCAGTTTGACACTTAACCGTTCGACAGGACTGATACTTGCAGGAGATATGAGCATATCGGGAACGCTGACATTAACTTCGGGAACAGTAACAGTAGGAGAAAACAGTTTAACACTCGGCGGTGTATCGAGAACAACAGGAAATATAGATGCAAGCAATTCATCTGCGAGCGTGGTGTTCGGAAATTCATCGCCGGTAACTTTGCCTGTTGGGTTATTTACAGGCAGTATTAATAATCTTAGTTTGACGGGAAGCGGAGGAATAACAGCATCGGAAGATATGACGGTAAACGGAACACTTAATCTGCAAAGTACAAATCCCTCTTCTTCAAAGGGAATACTTGATATGGATTCAGATACACTGGATATGGGAGAATCATCGGTTACAACAGGGACAGGCGATGTAACAGGAGTTGTAAGAAGAGTACACACATTCGCAACAAATACAACATATACATTCGGAAGTCAGTTTACAAAGTTTACATTTGTAGATAATTATACAAAGCCGTTATGGATAATTTGCAAGGTAAGAATAGGTTCTGTACCGGACTGGTCAGGCTGGAGTGCAACCGGAAAAGTGAAAAGAATTTACAATGTAGCAGCATCGAATAATTCGTCAAACTCACAGGCAGAGATAGATATGCGATACCTGATAAGCGAACTTGATGCAACAGATACAATTGAATCAAGATTAGTATTCTGGCATAAATTTAACAGATTTGGAAGCGGAACACCACACGAGCACGGAAAATCAACACAGGATTTACTGAATCATTCGATTGGAGTAACCGGCATTGTATTCGGGAGTCATGTAACAACAAATCCGGATTCATCAGAAGTCGGAATAGCATATTCCTTAACTGCAAAGAATATATGGAAAGGCGAAGTAGCAGGATACGAAACAGATTGGAATCAAACACAGAACTGGACTAAAGGAACTGTGCCGATATCATCTGATGAAGTATTAATTCCCGGAGGATTAAATTATTATCCTTCACTAAGCGGAAACATAGAGATATTGAGTCTGGAGATGGAAAGCGGTGCTACATTGACGGCAAATACATATAACATAACGATACGCGGAAGTGAAGGAGCATGGATAAATCACGGAACATTTATTGCGGGAACGAGCAAGGTGATATTTAACTTTGGAAGTACATCGCAAATCGTAACTATAGCAGGCGAAACGGACTTTTACAATATCGAATGCGACTCGAATACATTAATGCAGCCGGTAGCGGGATGTGTGTTAAGAATAGCAGGCAATGGAACAGCATTTGCATCGAGCATAGTTGATTTTTCGACGATAGAAAACACTGTGGAATATAACGGAGCAGATCAGACGATAGTAAATCCTCCGGGAATAAACGGAAACAGCGGATATTATAATTTAATATTCAGCGGAAGCGGAACAAAGACGATGCCGGGAACAGCGATGAACATAAACGGAAATCTGACAATCGGCGGAACAGCGAGCGTAAGCTGCGGAAATACGATGGCGATAGGCAGACATTTGACAATAGGCGAAGGAAGTACATTTGCGACAGGAAATTTCAATCACACAATAGGCGGAAACTTTGAGAACAGCGGTACATTTACAACCGCGGCAGGTTATAAGATAACAATGATAAGCGATACGGGAAGATTTATAAGCGGAATAACTCAGATTAGTTTTAAAAATTTAGATGTAAACAATCCGCAAGGAATTACGATTTTCGGGAATGTATCAATAGCGAATACATTGAATCTGCTCAGCGGAAATTTATATTTAGGCGGAATAAGAAATTCGGTAAGCGGAAAGCTGAAGCCGGCAGAAAAGAACGGAAAAGAAATGAAGAAGGAATCAGGAGACGGCTATCTTGATGAGACAACAATAACAATATCGGGAAATATGACTTTATCGGAAAATACAAAGATAGATGCAAAGTCAACAACTTCAACGATAGAATTTTCGGGAACGAGCGAGCAGACAATACCTGATGGAGCATTTACTGATAATACAGTTAATAATATAAAAATAAATAATACAGCAGGAGTGACGATGGGAAGTGATATTAGCGTAAACGGAACACTGACATTAACGGCGGGATTGTTAAACACCGGAACAAAGACAATAACATTCGGAGCAGATGCGACAAATCCTGTTGAAACTTCTTCAAGCAGGATAGTAGGAACAGCAATGATACAGGATGTAGCTGTCGGGACAGGAAGTTTTTCGTTTCTCGGATGCAATATTGCAGAGGGAACAGATGATTTAGGACATATAAAGTTAGTACGGAAAACCGGAACAGCCGGCATTGTAACCGTAGGAGCAAATTCAAGTATTCAATGCAACTGGGATATAATTCCGGATTATGAGCCGACAAGCGGAAGAACTGTTGAATACAGATGGTTTCTGGAATTAGATAACGGAAAGATATTCACAACATCAAATAAGGCGGTAAATTATTGCAGTACAGACGATGGCGCAACATGGACGGTTCACGGAGAGCCTGTAGATGTATCGTTAGCGAATCCAAGGGTGATGACGTTTTCGACAACTCATTTTTCAAAGTGGGTTTCGACAGACCAGAACGGACCGCTGCCTGTTTCACTTTCATCGCTGACATCAACTGTGAGCGGAAGAAATATAAAGCTGAACTGGACAACTTCATTCGAGACAAATAACAGCGGATTTGATATTGAGAGGAAACCGTTGAACGGGATATGGACAAAGGCGGGATTTATACAAGGCAAAGGAACGGTGAATTCGCCTACGAGTTATTCATTTGAAGACAGATTTCTGAACACAGGAAAATATTCATACCGGCTGAAGCAGATTGATTTCAACGGAAACTTTGAATATCATTTACTTGGGAATGAAGTGGAGGTAGGAGTTCCGACGAATTACGCATTAGGTCAGAACTATCCGAATCCTTTTAATCCTGCAACGAAGATAAATTATGAGCTTCCTTTTGAGAGTAAGGTTAGCATAATAATTTACGATATGCTTGGCAAGGAAGTTAAGACGCTTGTGAACGAGAAGATGAGTGCGGGATATTATACGGTTCAGCTTGATGCGTCAGGATTTTCGAGCGGAGTATATTTTTACAGGATAGTTGCGAAGTCAGGCACAAAAGATTTTATTGAGACAAAGAAAATGGTTATGTTAAAATAAGAGTTCTCATTTTTTTAATTATCTATACTGTTAAAATCCGGATGACGAAAGTTGTCCGGATTTTTTTTGTAGCTTTGGCAGGGATGAGGTAAGAGCCCGGAACACGGATGACACAGATTTTGCGGATGAACACGGATTTTTTTTATAGCTTTGGCAGGGATGAGGTAAGAGCCCGGAACACGGATGACACAGATTTTGCG
>CALKAJ010000009.1 GCA_937983305.1 uncultured Ignavibacteriota bacterium
CAAACTTAATAAAAATAAAAAACCCACATCTTTAATTTAAAAATGCGGGTAAAATAATTGTTAAATATTTCTAATTAACTGTTTTCTTCATCTTGTAATCTCTTCATCTTCCTGACTGCTCTTTCCTTCAACATCTTTTTCTCTACTGAAGGTTTAACGAAAAACTGTCTTCTCCTGAATTCTTTAAGAATTCCGGACTTCTCATATTTTTTCTTAAATCTCTTTAGAGCTTTGTCAAGTGTCTCGTTTTCCTGGATGATTACTTTGATCAAAAAAATTACCTACTTTCTTTTATTGTTTATCATTTAAGTTAACAAATTTATTCAATATTTTCAATTCTTTAAACAGTTCATATAATTTTAAAAATTTTTAATATGATTATTATTGACCCTGATAAATGGTATAGGAAAAAGCATTATGATTTCTTTAAAAATATGGAATTTCCTTATTTCAATATCTGTTTAAATATGGAGATTACAAAACTTTATAATTATTGTAAAAACAGCGGCATATCCGTTTTCCTTGCGACTACTTTTTTGATTATGAAAGCTGTAAATAAGACAGAGTATCTTAGAATGAGAATTAAAAATGATAAAGTACTTCTTTTTGACATCGTACATCCCGGAATAACAGTTTTGGGCAATGATGGTCTTTATAACAATTGTGTTCTTGAATTCACGCAGGATTTTAAAGCTTTTACGGAATATGCTAAGCTTACTATGGAAAAATCCAAGTTGTCTGATTTTAATGATGACCCTCAGAATCAAAGGGATGATTTAATCTATATGACAACTCTTCCCTGGGTTAATTTTACTGCTATTACTCACCCTGTTTACTTAAAGAATCCTGATTCTGTTCCCAGAATTGCCTGCGGTAAAATAACAAAAACTGAAGACAATTTCACGATGCCATTTGCTTTGCAGGCTCACCATTCGTTAATGGACGGTTATCACGCTTCAATAGTTTTAAACGATATTCAGGAATATTTAAACAAAATTGAAATTTTAGGAGAAAAATAAAATATTATTTATAAATAATAAATGTTTTTCTTTTCGTTTATGAAAATAGTAAATTACAAGTTATACTAAAAATAAATAGAATATAAATGTTAAAAATAATATCAAAATTATTTCCCTCCAAACACGAAAAAGATGTGAAGGAAATATATCCGTTAGTTGAAGAAATTAATAAATATTACGAAGAATATAAGACTCTTTCCGATGACCAGTTAAGGAATAAAACGGTTGAATTCAGAAACAGAATCAAAGAAAACACGGATGAAATTGAAACTAAATTAGCCGAACACAAGGAAAAACTAAAACTTGATATTGACCAGAAAGAAAGAATCAGAATATCCGAAGAAGTTGAAACGTTAGAAAAGGACTTATTTATTACAATTAATGACACATTAGACGAAATACTTCCTGAAGCATTTGCAGTGGTAAAAGATACTTGCCGAAGACTTATGGGAAAAGAATGGCTTGCAGCAGGTTCGAAGGTAAGATGGGAAATGATTCCGTTCGATGTTCAGTTAATTGGAGGTATAGTTTTACATCAGGGAAAAATTTCCGAAATGGCTACCGGTGAAGGTAAGACGTTAGTTGCAACTTTACCGTTATACCTGAATGCACTACCTGGTAAAGGTGTTCACCTTGTAACTGTAAACGATTATCTGGCAAAACGTGACAGCGAATGGATGGGCGAAGTATTCAAATTTCACGGGCTAACCGTTGGTTGTATATTGAACGACATGGATTCTGAGGACAGAAAAAAAATATATAATTGTGATATTACTTACGGAACAAATAATGAATTTGGATTTGATTATCTGAGAGATAATATGGTTGTAACGGAAGAGCATCTTGTACAAAGACCTCATTTCTATGCAATTGTTGACGAAGTTGACTCTGTCTTGATTGACGAGGCAAGAACTCCGCTTATTATTTCAGGACCTGTTGACGCTCCTACTCATAAGTTCAATGAAATGAATCCAAGAATAAAGAGACTTATTGAAGCTCAGAAAACTCTTGTAACTTCAATTTGCGGTGAAATCGAAAGAATGTTACAAAAACCCGAAACAGAACTGACTCAGGATGATTATGCACATATCGGATTGCTTTTTTTAAGAGCAAATCACGGATTCCCAAAACATAAAAGATTAAACAAATTACTTGCAGAGCCATCCAATAAACGATTAATGCAGGATTCCGAAAATTTTTATAACAGAGATAAAGCAAAAGAGATGCACATTGTAGATGATGAGCTTTACTTTGTTATCGAAGAAAAAAATCACGTAACAGATTTAACGGAAAAAGGACGCGAACTTCTCGCGCCATCAGCAACTGAAAAAGACTTTTTCACTTTGCCGGATATGGGTACAGAAATTGCCATAATTGAAAATTCAGATTTATCAGATGAAGAGAAAGAAAATAAGAAAGAAGAATTATATAAGCTATATGCCGAAAGAAGCGACAGACTTCATATTGTAGAGCAATTGCTGAAAGCATACGCGCTCTACGAAAAAGACAATGAATATGTAATTCAGGATGGCAAGATTATGATTGTAGATGAATTCACAGGAAGAATTCTTGCCGGCAGAAGATATTCAGAGGGATTGCATCAGGCAATTGAAGCAAAAGAAGGTGTGAAGGTTGAAAAAGATTCTCAAACTCTTGCAACAATCACATTGCAAAATTATTTCAGACTTTACAAAAAGCTTGCAGGTATGACAGGAACAGCGGAAACTGAAGCTTCCGAATTTTTTGATATATATAAACTTGATGTAGTAGTAATTCCAACCAATCAGATTTGTGTCAGAAATGACTTTGAAGATTCTGTATACAGAACAAAGCTTGAAAAGTACAACGCCGTTATAGCGGAAATAATGGAAATGAGAACTAACAGAAGACCAGTTCTCGTAGGTACCACAAATGTAGAAGTTTCGGAAATAATATCGAGGATGTTAAAAAGAAAAGGCGTCCCCCACGAAGTTTTAAACGCAAAGCAAAACCAACGGGAAGCACAGATTATTGCTAATGCCGGATTACCGGGTGCAATTACTATTGCCACCAATATGGCAGGCAGAGGAACTGACATTAAACTTGGACCCGGAGTTGCCGGAGTCGGAGGTTTGCATATAATTGGTACAGAAAGACATGAATCAAGACGAATTGACAGACAGCTAAGAGGTCGTGCCGGTCGTCAGGGTGATCCGGGCTCATCAAGATTTTTCCTTTCTCTTGAAGACGATTTGATGAGACTTTTTGGAAGTGACAGGATTACAAATGTAATGCAAAAACTTGGAATGGAAGACGGAAAACCCATTGAACATAAATGGATTACTAAATCAGTTGAGCGCGCACAAAAGAAAGTTGAAGAAAATAATTTCGCAATCAGAAAGAGGTTGCTCGAGTATGATAACGTGATGAATCAGCAAAGAGAAGTAGTTTACACGAGAAGAAGAAAAGCTCTTGGCGGAGAAAGATTGAAAGACGAAATTCTTGATATGACATTTGATACAGTAGAGATTCTTGTGGCAAAATACTACAGGGACCTTGATATGGAAGGTTTAATAAACGAGGTCCAAAGAAACTATTTGCTAAGACTTAAAGTAACTCCGGAAGAATTCCAAAAACTTGGTGAAGAAGGTATAAAAAAACTTGTATTTGAAGAGGCACGTAATTTTTATCAAAGGAAAGAAGACAGATACGGTTCCGAACTTATGTCCCGACTCGAAAGATATGCAACTCTTACAATTATTGACGAGAAATGGAAAGAACACCTGAGAGAAATGGATGACCTTAAAGAAGGTATAAATCTCAGGGCTTATGGTCAAAAAGATCCTCTTGTCGAATATAAACAAGACGGATTTAAACTTTTCAGTGATATGCTTGATAAGATATCAGGTGAGGTATTAAATTTAATTTTCAAGTTTACTGTTCAAACGAAAGAAGAAGCTGACATTAAAGGTCCAAAGGAAGTTAATGCAAATTCATTACGCACATCCCACGCCAGCTCTGATGGTATGGGTTTGCAGCCAAGCGAGAACGAAGCCGCTTATTCAGGTAAAAAACAACCCGTAAAAGTAACTCCAAAACTCGGAAGAAATGATCCTTGCCACTGCGGAAGCGGAAAAAAATATAAAAACTGTCACGGCAAAGGGCAGTAATGTTAAATTTCTCATCAGCAACAACAGACTTAATATTTGATGTTCAGGATTTTACAGGCCGTAAGGTTCGCAATATATCACACGTCTCTGTTTTAATCGAGCTTGCATATACTGCAGGCAATCACAAGCTATTCAACGATATGATATTTAAGGCAAAATATTTAAAAGGGTTGAAGAATATATCTCAGAAAGAGATTTCCGGAAATAGTATTGACATTAAGACTGCTAATGAAAAGATATTAACGGAAATGTCATCGGAGTTAACTAATCTGACAAAAATAATTCAGGACGTTATATCAAAACTTTCCCCTGAGGAAAAGGCAGACTTTGAAAACAACTTTTTCTTATTGGAAAAAGACTGCCTGATAAAATATTACGAATTAATAGAAGATTTATCAATGTTCAAAGAATATTTTAATGCAAACTCTTAGCTTTCTTTTTTTGTAATAGTGTTTTATGAAGTTTTTCGGATTGCATTAAAAAGATTTCAATTCTCGATTGGGTTATCTGCGGATAGGGATTCCCGTCTGATTCAACATACAAGAAAGGGAGACTTTTCAAAGATTCAGGATAACCGTTTCTGTGGATTTTTCCAAATTTATATTTCCCCTCGAGCGTCATTTCTTTATTTAATATTGCTTCAGAAAGCCTGCTGGGTACACAGTTGAAAGGTCCTATTGAAATAACACCGCAGCTTTCGTCAAGAATTTCACGCAAAGCAAGTCCTGTTGTAAGAATTGTTTCTCCAAGCAATTCTTCCGATATTAATTCTTTTGCATAATCAATAGTTTTATCTACATCAATCAGATGTGGCAATATCATCCCTGATTTAGAAAGAATAGTTTTTACTTTTTTCTCTATACCTCTTTGAAACCTCTCTTTAATAAAATATTTCAACCTGAGTTGCTTATCATCCTGCCCTTCTTTTACGAGCCCTTTTCTTAGTAAGTAATTGCTGTAATATACATACTCTGTTATAGGAGCTGTCTTTACTATAAACCCCTTTTCATATAATGTTTTTATCAGGTCACCTCTTGAGAATTCTTCCCTGCGTACATATATTTCACCAATTAAAGAAATCACTTTAGCTTCAGCCAAAGGAGTTTTTAATTCAATAGTTGAAAATACTTTTGCAGATTTTTCAAGTTGTGAATAAATATTTTTTGTTTTTCCGGTCTCAATTGTTTCAATAATTTTTTCCCATTCGGCTTCGATGATTTCTACACCTGTTTCTGCATCTTTGGCAAGTGAGAGAACTACACTCTCAATATCGTGTATTACATCTGCTATCATCATTGATAACCAAGCTAACATAAATAAATCATTACCAAAATCATTAAATGCATTTTCATCATTCATTGTTAACACTCCGACATTTTGAAGATTCATTTCATTAATTATGTCTTTAAGCATAACGTGATATTGTCCTTGTCTGCAAGGTCCAAATCCGTGTGGCATAAAAAACAAAGTAATAATATCCTTATCGGTCTTATTTTTCAGGTGTTCTATCAGTGAGCCTGTAGTTAGAATGAAGGGAAGACATTCTTTGCATGTTGTTTGTCCCCTTCCTTGCTGCAAAGTGTTAAACGAAGGAACAGGCATAGGATAAGCATTCATACCGAAATGCCTGAATGTTGCGGCAAAAGCACCGGTACTGAATCTTCCCATTGAAGGGATTAAAACTTCAATTTTTCGGGAGGTTATGCTGTGAGTTATATTCTCTGAATCAATAACCGAAATCTGCGAATTTACATTTTTTATTTCTAAAGATTTGGTTTTCTCTCTGTTTGTATCACCAACTTCATATTTTTTTATTTCGATATAATTTCTGATAATATCTATTGCCGCATCTATTCTTGTATCAATGCCCACATCGGCTGAATGGCTGTCCAATTCAAGTGTGAGTGACGGTTTTGTTCCCATAATTTTCCTGAAGTACGGAATTATAAACGAATCCGGACCGCAGGAATAATTTGTAATAAAGACACCAAAAAGTTTTGGATGATTTTCTACAAATCTTGCTGCTCTTAAAATCTGATTACCTGAATACCAATACATATTTTCGTAGGTCTCTGTACCTTCAACAGGTAAAATATCGTGAGGTATTATTTTAATATTTTTCGATGCAAATTTATGAGGAATATTTAAATTTGCTTCTTTTGCAAATGAATTATATGCCCTGCCGAATAAAACTACTCCAAATTCAACCGAGTCATCTTCAATTTCTTTTAAAAACTTTTTCCCGTTGTCGTATAGCTTACTGTATATAGATTTCAGTTCATTATTTGCAAAGTCATAAGCAATGTCTGAGTCGGCTCGTGTTTTTCCAAGTTTTTGAGCTACTGAAGCAAAAACTTTTTTTATTTCTTCTTCATTTTTAGTAAAGTCAATTACAGGCGATAATAACTCAGGGAGATTTTCATCAGAAAAAGCTGATTTCAGAAAATATTGTTCCCCCTGTACAAATACGCAAAGTCTGTTGTGCTGCGAATCAGTATTTGATTCCATTTGTGTGATATGCGGAAGGAAAATAAAATCCGGTTTTTTTGATATTAAATTATAAAATAATCCGTGAGATATTTCCGCAGGATAACAATATGAAGTTCGCATTTTATCTGTACCGCGTGAATCAACATCATCGGATAAAACTACTTCATAACCAAGTTTATTAAAATAATTGAGATATAAGGGATAAATCGAATTTGTCAAAAAACTTTTATTTATTCCAACAGTTTTTACAACACCATTATGTAAAGATTTATTATTTTCAGGGAAGATAAGTTCTCGTCGTTGTTTGACAAAATCATTCCCTGCAGGATCTGTATTAATTTTCAGTCTTTGGTTATAATATTTATTGCAAGCGCCGCCAAACGGATATTTTTTGCCTTCAATTTCAATCAGTGCTATAGTGCATTTCCTGTCACATTTTTCCGAACCCCCTGCACAGATGAATTCGGAAGAATAAATAAATTCACGATTGATTAACTCTTCCAGAATAAATTCTTGTTTTTTAATAAAACCTAATTCAATTCTATTTTTTATTTCCAGTGCAACACCATAAGCTCCCATCAATCCGGGTTCCGGAGGGATTATTATTTCTTTTCCCATAAGGTTTGCCATTGCGTATGGTATAGCTCTATTATAACATACTCCCCCTTGCATCAGAATTTTCTTTCCAACCTGTCTGTTGCCTTTGACTCTGTTTACATAATTTAAGCAGATAGAATAAACCAATCCCGCTACAATATCTTCTTTAGGTAGTCCTTCTTGAGAAGCAGTTTTAATATCGCTCGAAATGAAGGCAGCACACTGGTCATTAAAGTTTATCGGCTTAGCGGACTTAAATGCAATATCAGCTATTTCTTTATAATCGATATCAAGTGCTTCTTTTGCCGCTTCTTCAATAAATGAACCGGTTCCGGCAGAACATGCTTCATTCATTGCATAATCACTTGCTATGCCGTTTGTCAGAAACGTGTACTTAGCATCCTGTCCGCCAATTTCAAAAATAGTATCAACATCTTTATCGAAATAAGCTGCAGCGACGGCATGGGCAATAATTTCATTAACTATTCCTGATGTCAACGAATATAATGCGGCTATTTGTCGTCCTGAACCGGTTGTTCCAAGTCCAATTATTTTTATGGGGACAGATATTTTTTCTTTAATTGCTTTATAACAACTTATTGTTGCCGCTATTGGATTTCCGTTTGTTCTTAGATATTCGGATGCAAGAATTGAATTATCTTTAACCCTTATAATCACTGCTTTCGTTGTAGTGGAACCGACATCAAGTCCAATAATACACTCATCACCTGCATTAGCTTCCGCTTTTTTAGATTCACTAAACTTAACCTTACCTTCAGCTTCTGAAAGTGGTTTTAAGAAATTGAAAACTGTTGAATCATTTACTAAAATGTTACCTGCCGATAAGGTGCTTTTTGAATTAAAGGCAGATATCGCAGCACCAATCGCTTCAAGATATTCCGAATAATCGGACACAAAAACATTCTCGTATCTTTGCCTTATAAAATTAACAACATTGTAATTTTTCGAAACACCTCCTGTAATCAGAAGATTTTTACATTTCGTCTTGGATATCAATTCAATTGCCTTATCCGCTATCATTTTTGCAAGCCCTGAAACTACATTTGGTTTTTGTATCCCTTTATTTAAAGCATGTGTGCAATCGCTTTTGCAAAATACGCTGCATCTTCCTGAAACCTGGTATGGTTCAGAATTTTCGGATAATTTCACAGCTTCTTCAACAGTTATATTCATACGACTTATTTGTTGAAGAAAAAATTCTCCTGTACCTGACGCACATTTGTTACCCGCATAAGCATCCTGAATATGCCCGGTTTCGTCAAGTGTATATACAATAAAATTTTCACCTCCTAATGAAGCAATTGTGTCATATTTCCCCTTATATCCCAAAAAGTTTATTGCCAATTCAATTGCTTCGGCTTCGGGTATAGAAGAAACTGACAAAAGATTTTTAAACTTCCTTCCGGTGACAGTAATATAAATATCACGGTCATTTAATCTTTCAAAATAATCTTCAAGAATTTTCCTTGGATTACCGTTATGAACAAATGATTCTTTTGAAATAATTTCAATTTTGTTGTTTTCACTTCTATTTAATTTAATTGCTCTTATGGTAGAAGCGCCTATACAAATTCCTAATGCTGTATTTTTATAATTTCTTTTCATTTATTAATTCTGAACATATTTTACCGCTTTTTACGGCACTTTCGATTGTTGATGGATATCCGGTATCAGTCCAGTCTCCGGCAAAAAACAGGTTATCATATTTTGACTTATTACTCGGACGTAATTCATCAGAGTCTTTATCAGGTACGAAAGTCGCTCTCTTCTCTTTTATTATTTTATACTTTTCAATGAGCGGAAACGAAAACTCTTTTAACGACTTTATTAAATCAGAGATACAAATTCCAAATATTTCCTCTTTTGTACAATCGGTTAATACTTTTCCGCTTATCGGACTTCTGATATTATCTGCACCGCTAATAACAATTGAAAAATGATTATTTGATTCCTTGAAAGCCCAATCTATTGTTGTATCAAGAAATCCAATCATTGGTTGTTCGTCAATAAAGAGTTCTTTAATAATCTCATCATTCAAAGTAAAAAGATGTATCGTAATTATGGTAGATGATTGTAAATGTTTACCGTTTAAATTAAAAACATTCTTAAACTCATTTGCTTTCCAGAATGGAACAGCAAGTATAAATTCATCTCCTTCGATTTTGTTGCCGTTACTGTCCTTAAGATAAGAAACTTTATTTCCTGAAGTTTCAACAGATACAATTCTGTGAGAAAGTGAGAACTTTATATCTTCATTCCTGAAATACCTTTGTGCCGAATCAATGAAAACATTATGCAATGAATCTGTAGGCACAAGGAGATCAAGATTACCCTTTTCACTTAAGGCGTTCTCAATAACTCTCGCAAATAACTTTGTACTTACATTCTCTGTTGAAGTATTAAAAATCGAAACTGATAAGGGTTTCCAAAAGTATTCAATCGAATTAGTGGTCTGATTGGTTGACTCAAGTATTTCTTTTAAATTGGATGCAGATAAATATTTATTTGTTCTGAAATTGCATGCATATATAACTTTTGAAATTGCATAAATATCATTGAAATTCAACTTTCTGTATTTAAGTAAGGCTTTTATAAACCCTGCTTTACCTGATAATCCCCTGCCATCAAGTTCATGCATCTCTTTATTATTATCGTAAAATCTCAGGAAAAAGCTATGATTTTTAAAAAGTTTATCTTTTGTATTCAGCAATTCGAGTAAATCGAGAGTATTTTTATACCAACCGGCAAGTATGTGCTTTCCGTTATCATAAATCCTGTTTGAAAATTTATCAATATAGCTAAAAGTTCTCCCGCCTAATTTTGGGGTAGATTCATACAACTCGACCTCATATCCCTTTTTGTTTAAAAATACGGCAGCAGATATTCCTGCGAGTCCTCCTCCGGCAATTATTACTTTTCCATTTTTGATAATCATTAGACCGCTTCAGTAGTTGGTATTACTCTTTTATCTTTAAAATTATACAATAGTTTATATTTTAAGAAGACACCGTATGCAATCAAAAATTTTCTAAATTTCGAAATCCTGGCAGTATAATTAAAAACATTATAATTCATTTTTTCAATTTGAAGCAAGATTGAATAATAAATGTGCTGCATAATTCTTGCAGAAAATTGAAGCCCTTTGTCTTCTTTTGAAAGGTATGAATTCGCTGATTCGTAAAAACTTTTTGCAACGGCTGTCTCGTATCGCATCAGTTCAATAAAAGAATTATTGAATTCATTCGCAATTAACTCTTGCTCTGAATAGTTAAATCTTTGCATATCATTTAGAGGGAGATAAATCCTCCCAAGCGTTAAATCTTTTCTTACATCCCTTAGAATGTTAGTAAGCTGTAAAGCTATTCCCAGATTTTCCGCAAAAAGTTTAGTCTTTTCATTATTATAACCGAAAACCTCTATACTCATTAATCCCACAGATGAAGCAGCTTTATAGCAATATTCTTTAAGTTCATCAAAAGTTTCATAACGAGTTTTAACTAAATCCAATTGCATTCCGTCAATTAAATCATAAAACGGTTTATGCGGAATATTAAACCTGTTAATTATTTCATAGAGGCTAATGAGAATATCAGGTCCGGGTTTACCGTTTAATGTATCGGATAAACTGTCTCTCCAACGATTTATACAACTTAATCTGTTTTCTACCGATACTGAAATATCATCTACTATATCATCGGATATTCTGCAAAATGAATAAATAATTTTCATCGCGTCAATTTTCTCTTTTGGGAGAAAATAGTTCGAATAAGAAAAATTACTTTTCTTAGTTTCTTTATTGATATTATCGCTATTTATCATTTCACTTTGCACGAGAAAGAATTTATTAATAGAAAAACTTTTTCTAAATCAGTAAATTTAACCCTGTAATTTATAACATCAAAGTCAATTTTTTTTATTTTTTTTAAAACACCTGTTCCCCCTAAATATATCGCTTTTAATTCATATTTCAACCTTCCTTCAAGCAGATTCAATAATTCACGCCAGATCGGAAGAGCGTCGTGTAGGGA
>CALKAJ010000010.1 GCA_937983305.1 uncultured Ignavibacteriota bacterium
CCGTGCCTTGAATATGCTTCGTGGTGTAGAACAATTTTATCGTAATCGGATTCAAAGCCGACTGTATGAATACCTTTAATATTTCCGGCTCTGACTGATGCAATATCAAACTTGCGGTTATAATCCTTTTCGAGAATCGAAGCGAAAGTTTTTGCGGTTCCGGAAGGAGCATCTTTCTTTTGGTTGTGGTGAAGCTCGATAATATATGGCTCGTAGTTTCCGTCTGCGGAAGTAAGTTTCGAAATCAGCTCTGCAGTTTCAAAGCAGATATTAACGCCGATGGAAAAATTGCTTGCATAGACGAGCCCTTTGTTTTTGGATTTGAAATATGCCTTAACATCATTTTCAATATCGTTCCAGCCTGTAGTGCCAATAACGGCGGCGGAAAAATTATCTGCAATGATTTTATAGTTTGCTCTGAAGGCATCCGGAGTGGTGAAATCAATGCAAAGCGAATCGGGCGAGGAAACTGAAGCGAGGTCGCCGGAATTATTTATTTTTGCGGCAACAGTATGAAATCTTTCGAGAAGAATCTTTTCGACTTCTCTGCCCATTTTGCCGTAACCGGAAAGAATAATATTCATAGTAAATCTCTGATTTATTTTTTAAAGAATGCGTTGTGAAGTTTTTGAAGTGCGTTATTTAAAATATTACGATTGACAACAAAACTAATATTTATTAATGAAGCTCCCTGAGAAATCATCGTAATATTGTAATCGGAAAGCACCGAGAAAATTTTTCCTGCAACACCTTTAAGATTTTTCAGGTTACTGCCTACAATGCAAATCAGTGATTTATCGTGTTCGATTTTGACTATGGCAAATTTTGAAATATCGGCGGCTATTGCATCAAGGAATTCATCGCTCTCAAGAGTGAGCGAGACGTTTACTTCCGAAGTTGCAATAAGGTCAACAGAGGTTTTATGTTTTTCGAATACTTCGAAAATGCGATTTAGAAAGCCGTAAGAATTTAGCATACGCGTGGAGAAGATATTCATCACAATAATATTTTCTTTGCAGGCAATGGATTTGATGCCTGCATTTGTATCAAAAGAATCTTTTCCCGGTGAATCAGCTTCCGGAGCCGGAGCTGAATCTTTAACTATAAGAGTTCCTTCTTTTTCGGGAGATATGGAATTTTTAATAAGGACGGGAATATTTTTTTCTACAGCGGGCTGGATAGTAAGCGGATGAAGAACCTTAGCACCGAAATATGCAAGCTCTGCGGCTTCTTCGAAAGAAATTTTATTTATGATTTTAGTGCCTTTTACTTTTCGCGGGTCGGCGGTTAACATTCCGTCAACATCAGTCCATATTTCAATGGCTTCGGCTTCGAGTGCAAGCCCTATAAGCGAAGCAGTATAATCCGAGCCGCCTCTGCCGAGAACAGTTGTAATGCCTTCAGAGTTGCTTGCAATGAAACCCTGTACAATGGGAACGACTCCGTTTGAGATGACGGGCTTGAGATATCCGCTAACGCGTACCGATATTTCTTCTAAAAGCGGCTCGCCTTTGAGATAGTTATCATCGGTAATGATAAACCTGCGGGAATCGAAAAGCTCCGCATTAATATGATTGAAGTTGAATGCGGCGGCAATGATTGAAGTAGAAAGCAATTCGCCGTAAGAAACAATTTTTGCATTGGTGCGCGGCGAGAGTTCCGATAGCAGGAAAACACCTTTGAGCAAATCATTAATTTCGGAAAAATATCCGTTGATAATTTGTTTAACGGCGGAATATTCGCGAGAGTCTTTGAGAATATCTTTTGCAATATTAAGATGCCTTTGGTTTAGCTCGCTAATCATATCTTCTGCTGAATCAATATTTCCAATTG
The DNA here is from genome assembly GCA_937983305.1 of uncultured Ignavibacteriota bacterium. Lineage (GTDB taxonomy): Bacteria > Bacteroidota > Ignavibacteria > Tepidaquicellales > Tepidaquicellaceae > DSSM01. The sequence continues at coordinate 1,834 of CALKAJ010000010.1, forward strand.
ATGCAAGTTCGGCGGCAGAGATTAGCACATCGGTTGCTTTGGAAATTGCAGAGGAAACTACAACAGGCTTTTGCGGGAGCTTTGATTTGACAATGTTAACAAGCTGCGAGATAGCGGCGGCATCTTTAACGGAGGTTCCGCCGAATTTCATTACGAGCATATAAATCCCTTTCTTAGCAGATATTCTGCGTTTATTATTGCGGCACCTGCTGCGCCGCGTATGGTGTTATGTCCGAGGGCTGTAAGTTTCCAATCGAGTACATTGCATTGACGCAGATTACCGATTGACACAGTCATTCCGGAATTTGCATTTGCATCGAGAAGCGGTTGAGGTCTGAAGGGCGAATCGAAATATTTTATAACATCAAAGCCTGATTGAGCTTTTGCTTCAATATTAAAATCGTTAATAGCTTTAATGATGGAATCCTTATCGGTTTTTTTTTGTGTCTCAAAAGATACTGCAACAGTATGCCCGTCTTTTACCGGAACACGATTGACCATTGCTGAAATATTGAAATCAGCCGGAGCGATAGAGCCGTTGAGCGAGCCGAAAATTTTATGAAGTTCCGATTCGATTTTCGGTTCCTCGTCAGAAATGTGCGGGATTACGTTTCCAAGTATATCAAGAGAAGGAACACCGGGATAGCCGGCTCCTGAGATTGCCTGCATAGTAGTAACGAAAATATTTTTCAAACCGAAAGTGCGATAAACCGGAAAGAGTGCAAGAGCAAGCACAACAACTGCACAATTTGGATTTGTAACAATGAAGCCGCCATTTGGAAAAGACTGTGAGCGAATCAATTCAAAATGCCCGGAATTGATTTCGGGAATTACAAGCGGAACCGAAACATCCATTCTGTGATTTTTTGAATTGCTGATAACTGCATAACCTGCTGAAGCCATTTCGGTTTCGACATCTCCTGCAACGGAAGAATCCAAACCCGAAAAAACTATTTTGCAATCGAGTCCGGGTTTGCAAAGCTGTACCTGCATATCACTGATTGACTGCGGCAGTTCAAGAGGTTCGAGCCATTTGCAGGCATCGGAATATTTTTTGCCGGCAGATTTTTCTGAAGCGGCGAGTGCCGTGATTTCAAACAACGGATGAGAAATAAGAAGTGAAATAAGTTTTTGTCCGACAGCACCTGTAGCACCGAGTATGCCGGCTTTGATTTTATTTTGGGGAGAGTTCATTATTTTTAATTTCGTTTTGCAGTGTATGGAAAATTTTTGTAAGAGTGGAAACGGCTGATTTCATATCTTCAATGGAAATAAATTCACCCGGAGTATGAGCATTATGAATAGAGCCGGGACCGAAGAGCAAAGGAGTTCCGAGATTTGTAAGTTCGGGAGCGTCACAGCCATAGGCAACAACTCCTGTTTGGAATCCGGGCAGTGTATGGAAATTCATAGGAAAATCGGAGTAAAGAATTTCGCAGGAAACGGAATCATTTAACAAAGAGCGAAGCATTGGCTCGATGAGATGATGAGAAGCGAAAGTAGTGCGGAAAAAGATTTTACAGCTGAGATGAAACGGAACAACATTCGAAGCGTTGGCAGAATTCAGACCGCTGACATTAAAAGTAGTATCGCCGAGTAAATCATCATTTGGGAAATCGAGACGGTAAAGAGCTGAGAGAAAATCGTGAAACATTTTTACGGAATCAACACCGAGATGCGGATAGCCGGAATGAGCGGGCTTGCCTTTGAAAATTACCTCAAAAAGAATATTGCCTTTTGAAGCGGAGATGAGTTTATTTTCAGTCGGCTCGCCAATTATTACGAAACGGGAATTTTTAATAACTTTATTTGCGGCTTTGGCTCCGTGAGAGCCGTCTTCTTCGCCTGCGAGAAGCAGCAGACCAAAACCCGAGAAACCGTTTAAATTCAGCAATCGGCACACTTCCGCCATAACAGTAACCTGCCCTTTTGCATCGCAGGCTCCGCGTCCGAAAATTTTTCCGTTTGCGGAAGAAGCCGGAATGAAAGGCGGAACGCAATCGAAATGAGTGCAGAAAATAATTTTCGGCTCGCCCCAGGTATAGAAAAGACTTTTCCTGCCTTCGGGGGAAGGAATAATTTTCAGCGAAGCACCTTCGGGACTGAAGTTATTAATAAGTTCATCAGCAGCCGAATTTTCCGAGCCGGAAGTGGAATCAATATTTATAAGCGAAGTTAAGAATTTTTCCATAACTAAAAAGAAGATATAATTGATTACAAAAACAACAAATTGCGGGATAAAATTCAATGCATAAAATACTTATAATTATAAAGTTTGCCAAGTTTGTCAAGTTTATAAAGTTTGTCAAGTTTGTTAAAAAAGAATTGCCTACTCAAACCAACTCTTCAAAAGATTCGCTCTCCATACTTTTGAACAATTCGCTTTCCATACTTTTGAACAATTCGCTTTCCATCCCGTAGGGATGGCACGTTTGTAGAAAAAGAAATCCCCCACCCCCACTACCGCACGAACATACTTCAAATAAATAACTTGAATGAAATAAAAAAAACAAATAAGTTAAGAAAAAGCAAGAGATATCTAATGAAAAAAATTATATTTAATATAATAATATGAAATCAACAAAAGTTATATCCCGCATAATTGATGTATTGATATTGTCGGTAATTTCGATGTATTTAATATCGGCGGGATTTCGGGACAGCAGAACATCGGGCTGGTATCAGCAGTGGTTTCCGAATCTCAACGGAAGCACAATTAAAGATATTACTTTCCTTGACAGTCTGACAGGTTTTGCAGTGACAACTACAAATTCATCCTTGCAGGCATACATTTTAAAAACAACTAACGGAGGTGACAACTGGAATATAGTGCACACTTACATACCTCCATCGGCTAATTCAGGTTTTAATAGAATTCAGTTTGCCAATAGCAATACAGGCTACGCCTCGCTCAATTATTTCGATTTTTTAAAAACAACTAATTCCGGATTAAACTGGACTGTTTTAACTACACCGTGGGGAGGAGAGGATATGGCAGTTATAAATTCCGACACAATATTCTTGACAGATTCTGATCCAATATTTGGCGGCGTCTACCGTTCCACTAACGGCGGCATAAACTGGACACGAATCTGGACAAGCGGTTCAAGCGGAAATCCCGATAAGATATATATGTACGATAAGAATATGGGATTTTCGTGTAATGTTTCTACAGGTTCCAATTTTAGAAAAACTACAAATGGTGGAATTACTTGGATTGATATTACAAGTGATTATTTTCTCTCAATAAAATTTATTGATACTTTAATTGGGTGGAAAGGTAACGGAACAAGTATTAAGAAAACAACAAATGGTGGAATTACTTGGATTTCGCAAACTCCACCTAATGTAATTGGATTTAACGTTTATTCAATTTCAATTATAAACATTGATACAGTTTGGTTAGGTGGAGCAGGCTCAAAAATAATAGGTAATACGTTCTATGGAGCTTTATGTAAAACCACTAATGGAGGTCTAAATTGGGGGTATCAAATCCCAAATATTGCAGTTGATTCGGGTTTATATATTAATGTAAATTATCTAAACAACAAATGCGGATGGGCTTATATTAATTTAATTAATATCAATGATGGTATTCATACAAAAGTGGGCGGTAATGACACAACTGTTTACACCGGTATTAATAATAATGTCAGCACAATAATTACAGATTATCAGTTATTCCAAAACTATCCGAACCCGTTTAATGCAATATCAAAAATAAAATATAAAATATTAAAGAGTTCTTACATAAGAATAAATGTATTTGATATTCTCGGAAAAGAAATAACAACTTTGATAGATAAAAAGCAAAACGCAGGGACTTATAATGTTACTTTTGATGGTGAATATTTACCAAGCGGAATATATTTCTATTCGATGACGATAGATGGAAGAGTTGTTGACACGAAGAAAATGATACTTTTAAAATAATACGACTTTAATAATCTAATAAAATCAATTAAAATCAATTAATAAATATTTTTAATAAATTTTAATAACCGGGATTATGAAAAATTTAAACTCATTAGGAATAAAACTATTTATCCTGACAGCGATAGCCGGACTGTTTTTGGCATCGCAATTAAAAAGCCCAAGTGCAAACGAAAGAGGATTTTCAAACACATCTACAGCTTCTGTCCCCGACAGTCAGTTTATAATAGGAGCATTTGACAATGGCAATGATACAGCATTATTTCGTCAAAGAAACGAAATGAAGATTAATACCTGGCATTTTTACACATCGCCAACTACAAGGGGATGGTTAAACCATCCATATGACCGTTACGATACAAGTTATT
>CALKAJ010000011.1 GCA_937983305.1 uncultured Ignavibacteriota bacterium
CCTTGTCGGTTGGAGCGAAACAAAATTTCCGGGAAAACATTAAGGGAGAAAATCAAAACTCCCCGTCAATGGAATTTGGATTGTACAGCTTCTTTGGTATGATTGGTTTTAAATCGGAATATTTTTTTGAAGGTATATCAAGATATAAATTAAGTTTAAGTCTGAAATACTATTGAGAAAAACTATATTTTTAATATTATTAGCTTTCAATTTTTCGGGATGCGGTATTCTTACCGATATGTCCGATAATATCCGGAGAGAATTTCTTGAGATTGATACTGTAAGTAATAAGTTGAACAACTTTTATTCTGATTCCGTCAGACTCTCGGCTCTTTGGGTCGGACACGAAACAGTTCTTTTGCAAATGGATGATAAAGTTATTATTACAGACCCGTTCTTTACTGAAAACATTGCTATGCTGCAACGAAGAATTATAGAAGCCGGGTATGATTTAAAGAACTTAAATAAACTCGATTTTATTTTACTCTCCCATTCGCATTTTGACCATACTAATCTCGGCTCACTTGGCTTGCTTGAAAAGAAATTCCCAACCGCAAAACTGATTTTCCCTGAAGGTCTTGAATATTTCCTGCCCGATTATACATTTGATTTTATCCCGATGAAAAAAGCTGATGAGAAAAACAAGGTTTATATCGGCGAATCAAAAATTATTGACGGAGTAAAATTCACTGCTGTTGCGGCTTTTCACTGGGGTGGACGATACGGACTTGATGGACTCATATGGGGATATGACTCTTATTCAGCCTATATAATCGAATATAACGGCATAAAAGTTTTTTTTGCGGGTGATACAAGTTATGATGAAGATTTTTCTGATTTTCTCGGACAGAATTATTCTTTTGATATTTCAATCCTGCCTGTCGGTCCCTGCTCCGATTGCGAGGGTGAAGGAAAACCATACAGACATATTTATCCTGAAGGTGTTGTGAAAATGATGGAACGACTGAAATCGGATTCGTATATTATTGTTCATTATGGTACAATAAAAGAAAAATCAGAGCCTGACTTCCCAAAAGAAGTTCTTGTTAATCTGCTTGATAAAAAGCCAAATCTCAAAGCAAAAGTAAAATTCCTTAAAATTGGTGAGCAGCTAATCCAAATTACACGAGTCGAAAAAAATAAATAAAGATTCCAAAGCCGGAGCTTTGGAATCAGAAATATCCGAATAAAAACCTGCGATTCCGAATATATTTCCTGATACTTGTTTTATTAGTATTTTTTTATTACATTATATTAATTTGTAATTAGTTATAATACTTAACTTAATTTCACAAACTAAATGAAGGAGATTTAAGATGAATCTTTTTACTTCACGTCAGAAACTGACATTTAAAATTCTAACTTTTCTTTTAATGATTTTTTCTGTTGCTATGTATGTTCAGGCACAGACTCCACAATATTACAATTCCAATACTCCGGGTGGAAGTAATTCTTTCCCGTTTAATCAGGCTCCCGGAAAAGCAACACAATGGCTCTTTTTACCCGGTAACTTTTCTCAACCTGCTCCGCTGCCATCAGGTAAAAAGATTACCACTATTTACTTTCAGACAAGTACTGCTGGTACAAGAACTTTTACCGATTTAACAGTATTGATGAAACAGGATACCATAACGCAGCTCCCTCTTGCTACTTTATGGGGACCGATGGATACAGTATATTATGAAAGTTCGGCTACTCTATCTACAACCGCGAACGGTTGGTTCTCAATAACTCTTGAAACTCAATACAATTACGATCCTACAAAAAGTTTAATTGTTTTTGTAGGTCAATGCGGTGCAACAGGCACAGGATTTTCCGTTAATCAGGGAAGTTTTACCGGCAACAGAAGAAACTGGTCAGT
>CALKAJ010000012.1 GCA_937983305.1 uncultured Ignavibacteriota bacterium
CGACCACCGAGATCTACACTCTTTCCCTACACGACGCTCTTCCGATCTAAGAGGCGAATTAAAATCCCAAAGCCCGAATAAACCGCGTGATTTTGTACCTTTGTCTTCTATTATCAGAACATTAAATAATGTAGATTCTGATTTGCTGGAATATAACGGAACGCAATCAAGATTTCTTTTTTACGAAGGTGAAATGAAATTGAATAATCAGATAAGTGCGGCTTATGACAGTGAAAAAAATGAGGTGGTTTTTAAAAATGGAAGTGATTACCCCGTTTATAATCTGGTATATGTGAGAGGTAACATTGTCTTTTATCTGAAAGAATTAAATCCGTGCGAAGAAGGATTCGGGCAAATGAAAAAGAAGAGTGATAATATTTTTATTTCGGATATGGTGAATCTTGGATTTACAATCCGTGAAGCTGTTTCTTTTTGGGAGCTGTGGCAGGATTCGTTTTATGACCTTTCCGGCTTTGAGTATAAGGAAAATCTTATTTACAGAATACCAGACGAAATGTATGAAAAAAATGTTTCACTTACATTCGACCCTTTACCGAATAAACTAACAAGGGCGATGTATGTTTTGGTACATAAAAAATAACTTGACAATAAAATAAATAATTTCCATATTGCAGTAGCTTAAAACTACAGCAATATGGAAAACGAAATAATAGAGCGACTGAAGAAACTTGGATTCAAAGAATATGAATCGAAAGTATTCATTACTTTGCTTCGTGGTTCTGCAATGTCGGCATCAGAAATATCAAAAGAATCAGGGGTTATAAGAAATTCCATATATGACATTTTAAAATCGTTCACCGAAAAAGGTTACTGCAATGAAATAGAAACCAATTCGATTTTGAAATATGAATTAATTGAGCCGGAAATAATCTTCGATAAAATTGAGCGTGATTTAAAGAAAAAAAGAGAAGAGGAAGATTTAAACCGCAAGCAAACCCTGAGTGCATTGAAATCAATGCATAAAATTAAAGACAAAAAAAATGAGGTGCTGAATGTTGAATTAATCAGAGGATATAATGCACACAGAGAAGAAAAGTTTATCAGGTTAGTTAAGTCGGCGAAGAAAGAAATTTTATTTATGATGAAGTTTGAAGGAAATGTGACTGATGAAATAGATAAAAGTGTTAAAGATTTTTACAAAAGGGGCGGAAAAATTAAGTCAGTATATGAATACAATTTAGAATTCAAAGTAATTGATAATGATAAATGGAAATCTGCCGGGAAAAAAGATTTTATTGATATTTTGAAAGTCTATGAAAAAGCCGGTGAAGAAATCAGGATAAGTGAAGAGCCGGTTCCGGCACTGACAATTTTTGACGGTGAAACGGTTTTTCTCTCAATCAGCGACAGAACATTGCCACGCCATCAGGAAGCTGATATTATAATTCGCAATAAAGATTTTGCAAATAATCTGATTTATATTTTTAATACATATTTCAACAAATCTAAATCAATTAATAATTTTTTAAATTCGGAGGAAGGAAAATGAAAAGATTAATAGTAGCTTTATTTATTTTATTTTCAAATATGGTTTATTCGCAAGGAAACTGGTATCCTCAGATTAGTGGGACTACACGATTTCTTAATGAGATTTATTTTGTGGATAAGAACACAGGTTGGATTGGGGGTGACTCCATATTATTGAAAACTACAAATGGTGGGAATAATTGGGTTGAACAGGTTTTGCCTGTACAAATAAAAATCAGGTCAATACATTTCTTAAATTCTTCAACCGGATTTCTTTCAGGTGAATGGTCTTTTTCCCCTTATGCTTCTTATTTATACGTCTTGAAAACTACTAATTCGGGTTTAAATTGGTATCAGGTTAATTATTCTGTACCTTCCGGGTTTACATCTGCATTTTCTAATAAAATTTTTGCGTTCAACGAAAATACTATTTTAAAATCTTATAGCGAATTTCAATCTTATTCTTCAAACGGAAGTATAATGAAATCAACAAATGGAGGAATTAATTTTTATACTTCAATTGATTTTGGAGAATCAAATGGCTTTTCGTTCATAAATTCACAAACCGGATGGGCGTTAAGTTTCTCTTCCAATGCTTCTCCAATAATAAAAATCTTTAAAGTTTATAAAACAACTAATCAGGGTGAAAGCTGGACCTCATTATACAAAGATTCAAGTATAACAGCTCCTTCGCCTAAAGATATTAAATTCCTTAATGCATTAACAGGTTATATGTTGTGCCTTCACACATCGAACATTATTCTAAAAAGTACTAATGGCGGTAGTAATTGGAATGCAGACACACTTCATAATAATTACAAAAAATCTCTCTTTTTTTTAAATCAATATACAGGATGGATTGCAGGATTTAGTAATTCTTCAAATGGAATTGCGAATATTCAAAGGACAACAAATGGAGGTACCAATTGGATAAATGAAAACACTAATTCAACTGTAACTTTCAATAAAATATTTTTTGCTGATTCGTTAACCGGTTGGGCGGTGGGTTATTATGGCGCAATTTATAAAACACCATTTCCGGATTCTATACACACAATTACAGGAACCGTAAAATACTCGGATAACAATCAACCCGTATCGGGAGGATATGTGAAGGCATTGAAACTGAATTATTCGACTATGCAGATGGAAACGATAGATTCAACCGGAATACAATCTAACGGAACTTATA
>CALKAJ010000013.1 GCA_937983305.1 uncultured Ignavibacteriota bacterium
TCCTGTTATTCCAAATGATTTTGCTTCTTTAATTTTTTATACACTTATTCCTATTCCGTTATCATTTACTTTTAATGTTACATTCTTGGGAGTTTCTTTCAACCAGACATTTACTTTTGTAGCTTTTGAATGTCTTACAATATTTGTCATTATTTCCTGAAAAATCCTGTAGAATGCCGTCTTTTTTGCTTTACTGAAGTCGAGTTTATTTACTTCTATTTTCGAATTACATTTTATTCCGGTACGATTCTGAAACTCACTTATCTGCCACTCAATTGAAGCTGTTAATCCTATATCATCGAGGATTCCGGGTCTGAGATCTGATGCGATTTTCCTTATTGTCTTCATTGTTGAATCAATCAGACTTGACATAGATTTAAATTTCTCAATTACGTTTTCGGGAACCTGTGCTTCAAATCCGCTCAGTTTTTTATTTAACCACGAAACATCAAACTTAAGAGCTGTTAATGCCTGACCAAGTTCATCATGAATTTCTCTTGCTATATTTATTTTTTCTTCCTCCCTTACAGTCTCAAGATGTGAAGCCAGTGCTCTAATTTGTTTGGTTTCCTTAAGCTTAGCTTCAAGCCTTTTCTTCTCGGTAACAGGAACTACAACTTCGAGAGCCTGAAAAACTTTTTTATTTTTATCGGTTATTGGAGAGGCGATTATCTCAAGCCAGATTTTTTTTCCGGTAATATCTTTAGTTGAATGTTCGTGAATATGTGTATCAGATTTTTTATTGAAAATCTCTTTCACTCCGCAGTTCTTACATATTTCACTTGTCCCGCAATTCATAAACTCATAACATTTTTTGTTCTCCACATCACCAAACATTTTTTTTAAAACATCATTTGCCCATGTGACTGTATAATCCAGAGAAATTGTAGCCAAACCAATTCCAACACTATTTGTTACAGTTTCAAGCTTTTCATGCTCTATTCTTAGATTCTGTTCTACCTCGTGTTTATATAAAGCTATTTCTATAGTGGAGTTAAGGTCGCGATGATTTACGGGCTTAATTAAATATCCATAAGGCTGTGAGAGTTTAGCTTTTTCTAAAACGCGTTCTTCTTCTGTTGCTGTTAGAAAAATTACCGGTATATCATAAAGTTCACGTACTTTATTAGCAGCATATATTCCATCGTGCTTACCTTGTAAACTTATATCCATTAATACCAAATCAGGGCGGTTTTCTTTTATTGACAAAAAGCAAGAATCGGCTGAATCTGCAACCCCGGAGCATTGAAATCCCGTTAAATCCAGCAATTGTTTGATTATCTTTACAGAAATCAAATCATCTTCGACAAGTAGTATTTTTTTTCCTGTCATATAACTTTGCCCTTACCCGCTAAGTTAATAAAATTTATCTTTACAAACTTTAAAAAGGGAGCCATTTTAAGTGAATCCCCTGAAAAAATCTTTTTTATTCGGAAATTTTTCCGTTTATTAATTCTTCGTATAGCTTGGTAGCTTTATATAAATTTTTCACAACTTCAGTTAATCCTCTTGAATCAACTGCAATCATCCTGTTTGCCTCTGTTGTATAAATAAAATCACTTGGTAAACTTTCGATATTTCCGTCGAATGCCAATCCTACTACTTCGCCATCTTTATTAATTACAGGACTTCCTGAATTTCCGCCAATAATATCGTTTGTTGAAATGAAATTAAAGGGAGTTTCCAATTTGAATTCCGGAGGAGGATTTTTCCATCTTTCCGGCAGATTAAAAGGATGCTGTTTTCTAAATCCGAAATATCTGTCATAAATTCCATAAAATGTTGTGAAAACAGGTGCAATGGTTCCATTATAATCATAAGAAGAAATAACACCATCAGCCAGTCTCAAAGTGAAAGTAGCATCCGGAGGTATGGAATTACCATAAACTTCATACAATGCCCGACCCAAAGTCATATTTTTTGCATCAAGTGAATTTTGAATTTTCTTTACGTTTTCAGGTGGATTAAACGGATTTCCGGTCATATTTTTACTTTCTTCCAAAAGGTTTTTAACCGTTTCTTTTATTTCATTTTTTAAATATCCGTATTTTTCTTTTAGCTTCGAATTCGCTTCTATTTTAGACCAAAATGTTTTTTCAAAATCTTTCTTTATTGCCATTAAAACCGGGTCATTTAATCCTTTTACAATTCCGTTTACTACTTTCAATGAATTCATCATACTGAAATAATTATCTTCTGCTTCCTGTTTCTCGCTTGGTGAGGCATTTTCCATTGCCATTTTCTGATATACCAGAGCTTTTCCAAGCAATTCAAGATATTTGGGATATAAATAATCTCTCATATATTCAAGCTCGGCTGTAGATTTCAGTCTTCCGGTTGATGCCGGATTACCAACTACGAATATAACATCTCCGGAATCTGCTCCGTTTTTGCTCCACTTAAAAAAGTATTCGGTTTTTAATGGTTTTTCATTCTCATATACTCTGAAATATGTCACATCCAGATTATAACGGGGATAGGTAAAATTATCATAATCTCCGCCAAAATAGCCTGCTTGATTTTCAGGTGCAAATACCAATCTGACATCATTATATCTCTTGTAGATATATACGGAATACTGTCCGCCGCTGTAGAAAGAAACTACCTGTGCAACATTTCCTGTTTTATCTGACCATTCTTTTTCGAGGTTTTCTATTTTAGTATCTCTACGTTTAATTTTTTCTTCTTCTGTTTTTCCTTTATCGGTTTCAGCCTGAATTTCTTTTGTAACATCAATTATTTGTACTAATTGGTCAACAAATAAATCAGGAACTTTTCTTTCTTCCGCTAAAGTACCTGCATAAAAACCGTTTTCCGCAAGATTTTCATTATCTTTCGATACTTTTGTTACGTTTTCACGTCCGCAATGGTGATTTGTCATCACTAAACCGTCTTCAGACACAAAAGATGCGGAACAATATGTTGCAAATTTCAGGGCTGACATTCTTGCATGGTCAAGCCATTCCTGCGAAGGAGTAAATCCATACGCTTCTTTAAAATATTCGAAAGGTGGATTATCAAAGGTCCACATTTTTCCGTTGTCATATTTCCCTGCTTTTACTTCATCAAGGTTAACTCCCTGATGAATATTTTGTGCAAAAGTGACCGTGGAAATTAATACAAACAGCGAAACAAAAAGTCTCAATAATAATTTATTCATCGTTTTTATAAATTTTTATTTTTAACATAAATTTCAATAAAATAACTGTTTTATAAACACTTTACAACTAATTTAGATTGATATAAAATAAAAAAAAATTTTTATTTTTGGGGAACTTTTATATTTATTGATTTTAAATCACTTGATTTATTTTTCAAATATCCGTAGTTTAAATCGTACTTAAAAAGTGAAACGATGACGAAAAGAAACGGCGCAAAGAATAAACAGGTTAAGAAACTGAAAGACGTTCCTCAAGAAAAAAATCAAGAGCTAATTCCGGAAAATGAAACCGAAAATCAGGATGATGAGCTTTTCGGAACCCCGGAGGAAATAAACGAGGAAGAACTTCAGAGATTAAAGGCAGACTTCGAAATCGAAGCCATGCCTCATATGCCATTATTAAAAAATTATGCGATGAAAATGACAGGTAACGAGCTTGAAGCTGACGACCTGTTACAGGAAACATACCTCAGGGCATTCAGATTCTTCAATAAATTTGAAAAAGGAACAAATTGTAAAGCCTGGCTTTTCAGAATAATGAAAAACCTCTTCATTAATAATTACCGTAAAAACCAGAAATCACCCGGTAAGGTTGATTATGATGAAATTGAAAATTTTTATGAGATAATTAAATCCGACAGGATTGACTCAAGCGATATGCAGGAGAAAATTTATGCAAATCTGCTTGACGATGAAGTAACTTTTGCACTAAATACACTGCAGGATGATTTCAAAACCGTAATCATTTTATGCGATATTGAAGGTTTGAGTTACGAAGAAATCGCCGAATTTGTTCAATGTCCCGTGGGAACCGTGAGAAGCAGATTGCACAGAGGAAGAAAACTATTACAGCAGAAACTGAAGAAATATGCAGAAAGAAAAGGATACGATGTTGAAGCAGCAATGGCATAACATATTAATTAAAAACCATTTATTCACTAAAATATAAATAAAATGAATTATTTAAAAATTTTCTCCGTAGTTTTAATTCTTGGACTGCTTATTGGCTGCGGTGATAAGAAAGAAGATTCTCAAACAAAAAATGAGACAAAGAAAACTGAAACTACCCCGGCAGTAAAACAATATTTTACGGTCACTTCTGTTGAAAGTCCATCGGGCAAAGGCGAAACACCTAATTTTACCTGGGATGAAAATGGTAAAAAAATGTCAATGAAAGATTTAAAAGGAAAAACAGTCCTTATAAATCTCTGGGCAACCTGGTGCGGACCTTGTAAAAAGGAAATCCCGGACTTAATTGCAATTAACAACGATTTAAAAGATAAAAATTTTGCAATGCTCGGAATTCAGATTTTCCAGCGTTCAGGTCAGCAGTCTTTAGATGATTTTCTTAAAACAACTCCTTTATCATATACCGTTTTAGACGGAAATCAGGAATTGGTTAATGCTTTTAACACAGCTCTTGGAACTCAAATCGAAGGAATTCCAACCACAATTATAGTAAATGGAGAAGGTAAAGTTGTTGAAAGCGTAGTTGGTACAAGAGATAAAGCAGGATTTATGGCTCTTATTAATAAGCACTTAAAATAATAATTTGAATCGTAAAAGGATTGGAATCATCGGCTCTACCGGATCTATCGGCAAGAGCACAATTGAGGTTCTGAAAAACTTAAAGAAAAACAACTTCGACGTGGAAGTTGTTTTTCTTTCTGCAAATACAAATATATCTCTTCTGGCGGAGCAGGTTAAAGAGCTTTCGCCGAGATGCGTATATATTGAAAATCCCGGCAAAGCAAAAGAATTCATAAGTAATTATGATTTTAAAAACCTGAAAGTAATCACAGGTTTTGAAAATCTTCTTGAACTGGTTCGCAGTGATGATTATGATATGCTGTTGGCAGCTGTTGTAGGTTTCTACGGACTTGCACCTATTGAAGAGGCTATAAAATCCGGGAAGCAAATAGCAGTTGCAAATAAAGAGCCGCTTGTCGTTGCAGGAAAAATTATCAATTCCCTTTTAAAAGAGTTCAATTCTACTTTGCTTCCGATTGACAGCGAACACTCTGCAATATTGCAATGCCTTGCGGGAGAAGAGCGAAACGAAATAGATAAAATTATTTTAACAGCTTCCGGCGGTCCTTTCAGAAATAAAAGTATTCAGGAAATCGAAAATTCCTCATTAGAAGATGCATTAAATCATCCAAACTGGAGCATGGGAGATAAAATCACTATTGATTCGGCAACGATGATGAATAAAGGGCTTGAGGTCATAGAAGCAAAATGGCTGTTTGATATTGACGTAGAAAAAATTGATGTAATAATTCATCCACAGTCAATAATTCATTCTATGGTTGAATTTACAGACGGCTCAATCAAAGCTCAGCTCGGAATTCCGGATATGAAAATCCCTATACAGTATGCAATAACGTATCCCGAAAGAGTTGCTTCCGATTATTCAAGAGTTGATTTTACCAGGTATTCTAATCTTACCTTTGAAAAACCTGACCTAATCAAGTTCGAATGTCTCAGGCTTGCTTTTGATGCTATTAAAGGAGGAGGAACATATCCGGTAGTTTTGAACGCTTCTAACGAAATTGCTGTTGAATTATATTTGAAAGGAAAAATTAAATTTTTACAAATTTCAAAAATTATTGAATTTATGCTTGAAAAACACAAAAGCATTGACGATTTTGAAATGGAACATATTTACGAAATTGACCGTAATACAAGAAAAGAAATTTTAGAAAAACAATCATGGAATTTATAACAACATTATTTTATTTTTTAATTGTAATCGGAATACTCGTTTTCATTCACGAATTCGGACATTTTGCCGCCGCTAAACTTAACGGTATGAGAGCAGATGTTTTCGCTTTCGGAATGGGTCCCAGAGTTTTTGGTTACAATAAAGTTAACGGATTTACTTTCGGAAAACTTAAAGAAGATGTAGTACTTGGCGATAATACCGATTACAGACTTTGTGCATTCCCTATCGGCGGATATGTCAAAGTTGCAGGTATGATTGACGAAAGTATGGATAAAGATTTTGTCGGAAAAGAGCCGCAACCCTGGGAATACCGTTCAAAGCCTGTATGGAGAAGGATGATTGTAATTACAGCGGGTGTATTTATGAATCTGGTTCTGGCATTTATTATCTTTTATTCGATTACATTGGTTAAAGGCAAAAACCTGATGGATACAACCACTATAGGTTATATCGCTCAGGGCTCGCCTGCTCAGGAATTTGGCTTAAGAACAGGCGATAAAATTATTTCAATCAACGGAAATGCTGCCGAATACTGGGAAGATATTCAATCCAAAATTTATATTGACAATCTCGGAGAATCCTTAACTTTTGGTATTAACAGAAACGGCAAAGATACCTCTATCCTTATCCCAAAAGAAAAAATAGGAGTTTTGACCGATAAGCCTTTTGGAATTTACCCAAATAATACTACTCCAATTATCAACGATGTATTATCAGGCAAACCCGCTTCCAATGCCGGAATACAGGCAAATGACGAAATAGTCAGTTACGGAGGAACTGCGGTTTCAAATTCGCAAATGCTTATTTCACTCATTAAAAACAGTGCCGGAAAAGAAACTAAGATTGAATGGAAAAGAAACGGACAACTTATGTCAGCCAATGTTACTCCATCAGTTGAAGATTCTACAATCGGAATTTTTATCGGAGAAAAATACACAGGTCCCGAGAAACTGGTAAGCTATAATGTAATTACTGCCATACCGAAAACCTTCGGCGATATGTATTACTTCGGAGTTGAAGTATTTTTCAAATCCATAGCAAAAGTTATAAAAGGTGATATTCCTTTTAAAAAGGCTATCGGCGGTCCCGTTAAAATTGCCAAAGCTTCTGCTCAATCAGCCGAAGCAGGTTTCCTGACTTTCATTAATTTTGTTGCATTGCTTTCGATGTCGCTTGCTGTGATTAACATTCTTCCCTTCCCTGCACTTGACGGCGGACACTTTGTATTGCTTATGTTTGAAGGAATTTTCCGGAAACCTCTGCCTTATAAAGTTCAGATTTCATTGCAGTATGCGGGATTTATTATACTTATCGCATTTATGCTCTTTGTGCTATACAATGATCTTATTTCTTTGAATTAGTTTTTCCCGTTTTTATATAATAATATGTTCCTCGACTTTTGACGGGGAACATATTATTTTTGTATATAAACTTAAACTAATTATTTAATATGAAAAACTATCCTACCTTCTCTAAGCTTTTTTTTATAAATTTATTCTTTGGACTTTTTCTGATGACAAATTTACATTCCCAGACTATTCCGGATTATTCTAATTCCGAGCGGAAAGATGTTCCGGTCGAATTTACCTGGAAGTTAGACGATATCTATGCTACCAAAGATGCATGGAAAGCCGATATGGATTTCATCGCATCTTCTATTGATAAAATTGATGCTATGTCTGCCGATTGGACATCATCTGCAAATAAAATGCTTGCGATGATGGATTTTATTACCGAGTGTCAACTTAAGTTTGAAAAGCTCTATTCCTATGCAGGCCATAATTCTAATTCCGATGTTGGAAATTCCGAATATCAGAAAATGAAAGGTGAAGTCCAATCGCTTGGAGTTAAGTTCGGCTCGAAACTTTCTTTTATCAACGATGACATTTTAAAACTCGGCGAAGAGAATTTCAAAAATTATCTCGCAGAAGAAAAAGGTCTCGATGTTTACAGATTCGGAGTTGAGCAGGTTTTCAGAGTAAAGGAACATATACTTCCTTCCGAGCAGCAGAAAATTGTTTCAATGACAGGGCTTTTCAGCGGCGCTCCCGAGCAGGCATCATCTATTCTGAATAATCTCGAAATCCCAAATCCTGAGGTTACACTCAGCGACGGAAAAAAAGTTTTACTAAACTATTCCACCTATGCTTTTTACAGAGGCTCGAAATCTGCTGAAGATAGAACCCTTGTAATGACAGAGTTTTTCAAGAATCAGAAAAAGTTTGAAAACACTCACGCAACTTTGCTCGACGGCGAAATAAAACAGCATTACTTCTCTGCTAAAGTTCGCAAATACAATACCTGCCTCGATGCACGCCTTGATGACAATAAAATCGACAAAGAAGTTTACACACAGCTCATTAAATCCGTGAAGGAAAATCTTCCTTACCTTTGGGAATATCTGAAAATCAAAAAAGAACTTCTTGGTTTGCAGAAATTAAAATATCAGGATTTATATGCTTCGGCGGTGCAGGAAGTTAATAAAATTTTTGTTTATGATGAGGCGGAAAAAATTATCAAGGAATCAATGAAACCGCTTGGCGAGAACTATGCGAAGATTCTTGAAGAGGCTTTTAAAAACAGATGGATTGATATTTATCCTAACAAGGGCAAAGAGTCCGGTGCATATTCAAGCGGCTTATACGGCGTTCATCCTTTTATCAAAATGAATTACACCGGCGATTACGATGCAGTTGCAACTCTTACTCACGAACTCGGACATTGCGCCCATTCTTATTTATCAGACGGCGCCCAGCATTATGCCAATTCAAACTATCCGACATTCCTTGCGGAGATTGCTTCCACTTTCAATGAAAATTTACTGATGCATTATTTATTAAAAAGTGAATCCGATGATATGTTTAAACTTTATGTTCTTGATAACTATCTCGATGGCGTTAGAGGAACTATTTTCCGTCAAACACTTTTTGCAGAGTTTGAACTTGCAATGCACGAGAAAATCGAAAACGGCGAATCTCTCACACCTGATTGGCTGAACGAAAAATATCTTTCGCTTACAAAAGAATATTACGGACACGATAAAAACGTAGTTGAAGTCGGCGATTTTATTCAAACCGAATGGAGTGTGATTCCGCATTTTTATATGAACTACTATGTATTTCAATATGCAACGGGTTTGATTTCTTCTATGGCACTCAGCCAGAAAGTTTTATCAAATGAACCCGAAGCAAAAGAAAAATATCTTACGCTTTTAAAATCCGGCGGCAGTGACTACCCGATTGAGCTCTTGAAAAAAGCCGGCGTTGATATGACGAAAACGGAATCAATTAACGAAGGGCTTAAAAACTTCGGAAATCTCGTCAACGAAATGCAGGCTCTTGTCAAGAAAATGAAATAACCTCAGATTTTCTTATGAAAGCACGATACCTTCGGGTGTCGTGCTTTTTTTATGGGTTTTATGTGAGGGGTTCGACGGAAATATGCAAAAAAGGGGGTATTTTAGGCAATTTTTGCGAAAATGGACTTTCAGAAAATCATTCTCTGAGGCAAGATAATCATTCCCGGAAACGAGAAAATCACTCACGCGTTAGCAAAATTCAAAAATTCCTACCGGCAATTTACGATTTCCACCAAAACTTCCCTAAAACACACCTAAACTTCCCGATAATACACCCAATCTTCCCGATAATACACCCAATCTTCCCGATAATACACATAAACTTCCCGATAATACACATAAACTTCCCGATAATACACATAAACTTCCTTATAATACACATAAACTTCCCGATAATACACACAAACTTCCCGATAATACACACAAACTTCCCGATAATACACACAAACCTCCATATTTTCAATCAAAAAACACAAAATCCTTTACCCCAAACCTTTCGCACCAATACCAAAAGTGCAAAGCAGAAAATCACTTCTGCTTTGCACAAATTTACACAACAAAATATTTTTAAAAACCTAATTTCCGGTCTGCTGGATTTCGCCTTCCATTTCGCGCTGTTTTCTCTGCTGAACCCGCGACGGCTTCACACTATTATCGCCAAAGTTATAGGTTAGACTCAAATAAACAGTTCTCGAATCCGACTTCCCGTAAAGCCGTGCCTCGTGGTTCGTTCCTGCCCAGTAAAGCGACTGCGCCTGCTGATTAAATAAATCATTAACCCTTAAAGCCAGCACAAATTTCTTGTCAAAGAAACTTCTCTGAACCGCAAGATTCATCATCTGAAACGGCTCAAACGTTCCCTGTGCCGTCAGATTTTTCCCGCGATAAAAATACGTAAACGAAACATCGGCAAGATTCTCAAGCGTGATGTTTGTATTCAGCCTGCCTGAAAACGCATAAAACGTCTTATCAAAATCGGCAATCACGCTCGAACCGTATGTATTTGTCCTGAAATAACCAAGGCTCCCGTTATATGTCCACCACTTTGCAAATCCACCCTGCGCAATAAATTCAAGCCCGTATGTATTCGAACTTCCAAGATTTTCCGGACGCAGATATGAAATCCCGTTATTATCAACCGTAATAATAAAATTAATTATATCATGCACATTCCTGTAATACGAAGTCATCGTCAAAGTTGC
The DNA here is from genome assembly GCA_937983305.1 of uncultured Ignavibacteriota bacterium. Classification (GTDB taxonomy): domain Bacteria; phylum Bacteroidota; class Ignavibacteria; order Tepidaquicellales; family Tepidaquicellaceae; genus DSSM01. The sequence goes on from CALKAJ010000013.1 coordinate 10,446, forward strand.
AAAAGGCAAATACCTCGTATAGCCAAGCTCAAACGAATTAATAAACTCCGGATTCAGATACAAATTTCCCGAGCGCACATTATTCGGATCGGTATAATCTTTAAAAGGATTCATCCAATGCAAATCAGGTCTGTTAATCCTTCTGCTGTAAGTTGCCGTGAACTGATTCTCGGCTCCGATTTTCTGCGACAGACTCGCACTCGGAAATAAATCAAAATAATTTTTCGAAAAATCAACCGAACCCTGAGCCAGCTTAAAATTCGTATTCGTAAACTCACCTCTCAAACCCGCCTGATAAGAAAAGTCTTTATACTTCCCGCTATAGTTCGCATACATCGCACCAATATTATCAAAATAATCAACATTATTATTACGTCCTGTCATCGGATTCCACGAATTAGAATTATAATCATACTCTGTATAAAAAACATCGCCCGTAATAAAACGCGAATTATTCTTTAAACCCGTTTCCAGCTTTGCATCCTCCGAAATCGGATAAACAAAATCAACCTGAGCATTCAGAAAATTAAAATCATAAGTCGTATTACTTTTCTGTAAATCAACCGGATTAATAAAATCCGTTTCCGTATAGTTCATATCTCCGGTTTCATTTCTTGCAGAATAATTCACCGAAGTAGTAAGCTCCTTACCCTTTTCCGAAAATTTCTTATTATATGTAATCGTACCATCAAAATTATAACCATCGCTGATATCAATATTATTCGTATTAATCTCGCCTGTCAAAACCTTTCCCGAATTAAAATAATCAGAAAAAGTTCTGATATCTCTGTTCCTGTTAAAAAATATTGTACTCATATTCAGCGAAAGCGTATTGCTCTTATCAATTTCGTAATCACCGCCAAAAGCTCCGTAATGCGAAACGCCCTTATACTTCCAGACAATACTCTGCGTCAAAGAATTTTTCTCAACAATATCAAAAAAAGTCCTGTCAATCGAAACCACACCCGGAATCTGATAAGACCAATAACTGTAATTTCCCGAAAGACTCAAAGCATCTTTTTTATAATTCATATTTCCTGAAATATTATACTTATCGCCCGTGCCGCCATTCACCTTCATATTCCCGTTATAACCAATCGAAGTATTCTCTTTCATAATCAGATTAATTATACCCGAAATTCCCTCCGCATCATACTTTGAAGAAGGATTATTTATCACCTCAACTTTATCAATTAAATTTGCCGGAATGCTCTGCAAAAACTGCGTGCCGTTACTCAGCATTGCCGATGGCTTTCCGTTAATCAAAATCTTCACACTTCCAGCTCCTCTTAAACTTACATTCCCGTCATTATCAACATCAACAGACGGAATATTCTTCAACATATCAAGAGCATTACCCGTTTGTGCCGTCAAATCTTTCTTAACATCAAAAACTTTTTTACCCGCCTCCATCGTCATCATCGGAGCTTCATCTACTACCTCAATCTCCTGAGTCATCTCCGTATTGAGCTCCAGCTTCACCGTACCTATGCTCAAATCCTTCTTCGAAGAACTTACCTCAACATTATTCGCATAAGCCGTACCGTAACCGATATAACTGATTTTCAGATTATAAACTCCCGGTTTAATATCTTCAATTACAAACTTACCTTCCGGATTCGTTAAAGCTCCGCCAACCAAAACTGAATCCAAATTAAACAGTTGAACTGCCGCAGACTCCATTGGCGTATTTGTATTCTTATCTAAAACTGTTCCTTTGATTTTTCCGTTATTCCCTTTGTTTTGTGCAACCGATATATTCACTGCATAAAACAATAGAAACATTGCCGTGAAAGAGAAAATAATTTTTTTCATTTCTTCTAATGGTTTATTTTTTGAAAAACCATATTCCTTATCTTTAATACGCAAGACATTTCTCATAGTTACAAATTCTTCCGAAATTAAATTTCTATTTTAATTTATTATTAATATTTTTGGTTATGAGCGAATCAGTAAAAAATATGTTCTCCGTCGTTGCAAAAAAATATGACCTGCTTAATGCACTTATGTCATTTGGAACTCACAATACCTGGAGAAAAAAAGCAGTAAAACTTTCCGGAGCAAAAAACGGAATGTCAGTTTTAGATTGCGCCTCCGGAACCGGAGACTTCGCAATTGAATTTGCAAAAGTAACCGGAAGCACAGGAAAAGTCACAGCACAGGATTTCTGCAAAGAAATGCTCGATTACATCAAACCAAAATCTCAAAAACATAATTTTAATATCGAAGTCAGCGTTGGAGATGTTATGAACCTCGAATTTGAAGACAATACTTTCGACATCGCTTCAATCGGATTCGGAATTCGAAATGTTGACGACCCCGTAAAAGGTTTATCCGAAATGACACGTGTCGTAAAAAACGGCGGAAAAATTATTATTCTTGAAACCGGACAGCCCGAAGGATTTTTCAAATACCCATTTAAAATATACAGCAATATTATCATTCCCTTGCTCGGCTTAATAGTAGCGGGAAATATCTCCGCTTATAAATATTTCAAAGACACTGCCTCGAAATTTCCCTATGGCGATAATTTTGTAGAACTCTTAAAAAAGACCGGAAATGTAAAGACCTGCAGATACTATCCGCAGGTCTTTGGTGTTTCTTATATTTACATTGGTGAAGTAAATAAATAACTTTTTTATATTGCAAATTTTCTGCCTTCGTCTAATGCACGAAGATTTGCATTGATAACATCTTCTCCTTTTTTCTTAAACAACATCCTCACTCCGTTTTGCAATTCCTCATAACTTATTCCAACGTGCTTTGAAGCCGCTCCAAGTATAACCATATTTGCCGATTTAACCGATTTAATTTCTTTTGCAATCTTATCCGCATCTATTGCTATATGATTCGGAACCTTTTCTATTTCCTTAATAATTTCTTCAACCGAAGGGTAATTGGATATATTTACAAACGGAGCAACATTGGTTATAACCCATCCGTCTGAATCAAGCATCGGTAAATACCTCAGCGATTCCATCGGCTCAACGGAAATTATCATATCCGCTTTTCCCTGTGGAATCAAATCAGAATGAATTTCATCATCAGAGATTCTTAAATGCGACTGAACATCTCCGCCTCTCTGACTCATTCCGTGAACCTCTGCCTGCTTTAAATTCATCCCGGCTGATACTGCGGCTAATCCTATACACGCCGCAATCGAGAGAATTCCCTGACCTCCAACACCTGCTAATATAATATCTTTTTTCATTTGCCTGCCCTTTTCTCTTTTGATTTCCGTGCAATTGTTTGAATGCATTCCCTTCTGGGAATTAATACAGAAACGCCATCGTACTCAAGCTCCTTCTTAATTATTTCTATGTTCTCTTCTGTCTTTGAACGAATCGGATTCATAACTATGATATGCTCTTCCTCTACACCAAGTCCTTTACAAATATTTTCTATATGTCCGAGTGCCGAAGAATTCTGCCCGCCCGTCATTCCTGTTGTCGCATTATCAAGAATTACTACGGTTATATTTGATTTATCATTTACTGCATCAAGCAATCCTGTAATCCCCGAATGTGTAAAAGTTGAATCACCTATCACCGCAACTGCCGGCTTTAAACCTGCATCAGCCGCGCCCTTTGCCATTGTTATCGAAGCTCCCATATCTACACAACTGTTTATTGATTCATAAGGCGGTAATGCAGCCAAAGTGTAACAGCCAATATCAGAAAAAACATTTCCTTTTGCATACTTTGAAAGTGCCTGATTCAAAGCTACAACAGAATCAATGTGAGGACAACCGGCACACAAAGATGGCGGTCTTCCAACAACATTTCCGGGAATTTTCAATCCTTCTTCCGTTTTAAGTCCCATAGCTTTCGCAACTATAACGGGATTTAATTCACCGTCTCTCGGAACTGTTCCGTCAAGTCTTCCGAATATCTTCTTGCCTTTATTAAGCAATCCGCGCAAAAGCTCTTCAATCATTGGAGAGCCTTCTTCAAGTACTAAAATTTCTTCACATTCATTATAAATCTTATCAACAAGTTTTCTCGGAACAGGATATTGAGTGATTTTCAATAACGGATGCTCCAGAGTATTACCGGGATAATTTTCCATAAGATAATTATAAGCAATTCCCGTAGTTATTATTCCAAGCTTTTTATTTTTCCCGGCAATGTATTGATTAAAACCCGAATTTTCCGATTCAATTTCAAAGGGAGTTTGATTTTCCAGCAATGACTTGTATTGTTTCCTTGCAATTGACGGAAGCAAAACAAACTGCCTTAAATTTGTCGGAAGTTTTATTTCATTCTGATTTTTGGAATCTTTTTTTGCAACTCCTGCTCTTGAGTGAGCAAGTCTCGTTGTGATTCTAAGCATTACGGGAATTTTGTATTTCTCTGAAATATCAAATCCATAGTGTACCATATCATACGCCTCCTGTTGATTTGAAGGCTCTAAAACAGGCATTAATGCAAACTTTGCAAAAGCCCTTGAATCCTGTTCATTTTGAGACGAGTGCATAGAAGGGTCATCGGCAGCGACTATAATCAATCCGCCGTTAGCTCCAGTAATTGCAGAATTTACAAATGGATCTGCGGCAACATTCAAGCCGACATGCTTCATACAAACCATTGCTCTTTTTCCTGCATAAGACATACCAAGAGCGGCTTCCATTGCCGTCTTTTCATTAGTTGACCAGGCGGAACGTATTCCTTTCTCTTTTGCCTCTCTTGAATGTTGTACAAATTCGGTTATTTCTGTTGAAGGGGTTCCGGGATAAGCGTAGATGCCGGATATTCCTGCATCAATTGCAGCCTGAGCAATAGCTTCATCTCCAAGTAGTAGTGATTTTTGCATAGGGATAGAAAATGAGGTTATACAAAAAATGGGCTGAAAAATAATTCCTTACCGGTCTGATTTATCAGCCCTTATTTTTAAATTTAATTATGATATCTTTTTTACAAGGTCAACAACTCTGCAGCTGTATCCCCATTCATTATCGTACCATCCGATAACTTTTACAAGGTTTCCTGATACCATTGTTGATAATGCATCGAATATGCAGGAATGGTCATTCCCAACTATATCCGATGATACGATTGGGTCTTCACAATATTCAAGTATTCCCTTCAAGCCTGCTTCCGAAGCTTTCTTCATCGCCTCGTTAACCTGCTCTACGGTAGTATCTTTTTTCAGTACACATACAAAATCTGTAAGTGAGCCGTCCGGAGTCGGTACTCTTAAAGAGAATCCGTCAAGCTTACCTTTTAAATGCGGTAATACTTTTCCTACTGCTCTTGCAGCACCGGTTGTTGTCGGGAGAATATTGACTGCACCTGCTCTTGCCCGCCTTAAATCCTTGTGAGGCTGGTCTAACATTACCTGGTCATTGGTATATGAATGAACAGTTGTCATAAATCCTTTTTCAATTCCAAAAGCATCGTCAAGAACTTTTACCATTGGAGCCAGGCAATTTGTAGTACAGGATGCATTCGAAAGTACTTTGAATTCAGGTTTTAAAACACTGTCATTTACTCCAAGAACTACAATAGCGTCAAGGTCATCTTTGGGAGGAGCAGTTAAAATAACTTTTTTAGCACCTGCCTTAAGATGTAACTCAAGTTTTTCCTTGCTCGAAAAAACTCCTGTTGATTCAATCACAACATCAACGCCTAATTTATCCCAACCAAGAAGTGAAGGGTCTTTTTCTGAAGTAATTCTGATTTCCTTACCGCCAACCGATATACCTTTTTCGGTCACTTTTACTTCGGCGGGAAATTTACCGTGTATCGAATCATATTTCAAAAGATGACACAATGTTTTAGAATCGGTCAGGTCGTTGATGGCAACTACATCAAAACCGCCCATATTGAACATTCTTTTAAAAACAAGTCTTCCGATTCTTCCGAATCCGTTTATTCCAATTTTGATAGACATTAGTCCTCCGTAATTTATTAGATTATTTATGAATTTTGTTAATTTTTCAATGAATTTCGTTAAAATTTAAGCAATTTTTGCCCAAAAATCAATTATATTCAAGTAAAAACTTTTCTTTTAATTGCTTTTATTTTCCATTATAACTATCTTTGTAAAATACATAAATTTAAACTCAAAGAAACTGTAATAATATGGCAACAACTTCAGATTTAAAGGTAGGCGTAGTTATTAGATATAATGGCGAACTACATAGCGTAATGCAGGTTGAACACAGAACCCCCGGCAATTTAAGGGCGTTCTATCAGGTCAAAATGAGAAATTTAAAGAACGGCAAGACTATCGAAAACAGATTCCGTTCCGGAGAAGAAATCCAGCTCGAAAGATTAGAAATGAAGAAATACCAGTATCTTTATAAAGATTCAGACTTCAATTTCATGGATATGGAAACGTACGACCAAATTCAACTAAATGATGAAATAGTGGGAGAACAGGGCAAATTCCTTAAAGAAGGTCAGGAAGTTCAGGTATTTTTTAATAATCAGAATCCGATTATGATGGAAATGCCTCCGAATGTCGAGCTAAAGGTTATCTCTGCACCTCCTGCAATTAAGGGAAATACAGCGAGTAATATAACAAAAGTAGCGGAAGTGGAAACAGGTGCTTCCGTTAATGTTCCGATTTTTATTGACGAAAATGATGTTATAAGAGTTGATACAAGAACCGGAGAATACCTGGAAAGAGTAAAAAAATAGTTCTTAAATAAACAGAATTTTAAATAAAATAAAAATAAAAATGGACTTAAATTATCTCAAAAAAATTATTAAGATGCTCGATGAAAGCAACCTTGCTGAAATCGAAATTGAAGAAGAGGGCACAAAATTAAAGCTTTCAAAGCCAAGACCAAAAATTGCTTCTCCTGTGTATCCAATGCAATATTCAGGTCAGCCTTTACATGAAAATTTACCAAAACCGGCAGCGCCAGCCGAGGAGAAAAAAGAGAGTAAGCCTCAGGTAGAAGCTATTCCTGCAAATGTCGTGGAAATTAAATCACCAATGGTTGGTACATTTTATTCTGCCCCATCCCCGGACGCAGATTCCTATGTAAATATTGGAAGTACAATAAAAGAAGGTTCAACAATTTGCATAATAGAAGCGATGAAGCTTATGAACGAAATTGAATCAGAAGTTTCCGGAAAAGTTGTGAAAATATTGGCAGAAAACGGTCAGGCAGTTGAGTACGATCAACCCTTATTCTTAATAGAAAAATTATAATTAAAAATTATTAAATCCGCCTGTAACTTATTTAAATAAAGGCGGTTTTATTATTTAAAGGAGACAAGTTGTTTTATGATAGAAAAAATACTAATCGCAAATCGCGGTGAAATTGCCCTAAGAATAATCCGTACCTGTAAAGAGCTTGGTATAAAAACCGTAGCTGTATATTCCACAGTTGATAAAAACAGTCTTCACGTCAGGTTTGCCGATGAAGCTGTTTGCATAGGACCCGGAGACAGTACAAACAGCTATTTGAATATACCAAGAATTATAGCAGCAGCAGAGATAACAAACGCTGATGCCATACATCCCGGTTACGGTTTTTTATCCGAGAATGCCGAATTTGCAGAAATCTGCAAAGATTCAAACATTATTTTTATCGGTCCACAGCCTGAACAAATCAGACAAATGGGAGATAAAATAATTGCCAGAGCAAATGCTAAAAATGTTGGAGTACCAATAGTTCCCGGCTGCGAAAGCCCTATTACATCGTTTGAAGAAGCCGATAAATTTGCTGATGAAATCGGTTACCCCATTATGTTAAAGGCAGCTGCAGGCGGAGGCGGGAAGGGTATGAGAGCAGTTAGAGAAAAAAGTCACCTTGAGCTGGCTCTTCAGATAGCTAAAAATGAAGCAATGAGTGCATTTGGAAACGATGATATGTATATTGAAAAATTAATTGAAAGTCCAAGACACGTTGAAATTCAAATCCTCGCCGACACAAAAGGTAATTTTATGCATATTGGAGAAAGAGACTGCACAATTCAAAGAAGACATCAAAAACTTCTTGAAGAGACACCATCTCCTTTTATTGACGATGCAACAAGATTAAGAATGGAAGAAGCATCTGTTAATTTGGTTAAAGCACTCAATTATACAGGTGCCGGTACTATTGAATTTCTTGTTGATAAAGATATGAATTTTTATTTTATGGAAATGAATACAAGGCTTCAGGTTGAACATCCAATTACTGAGGCTGTTTATGATATTGATTTTATAAAAGAGCAAATAAGGATTGCAAACGGATTAGAAATCAGCAAAAAGGATATCAGGTTAAACGGACATTCCATTGAATGTAGAATAAATGCCGAGAATCCGGATAAAAACTTTATGCCAAGTCCGGGATTGATTACTGCTTTCCACTCTCCCGGAGGCTATGGAATAAGAGTTGATACTCATTGCTATGCTGGATATAATATTCCCTCAAACTACGACCCTATGATTGCAAAACTTATTGTTCACGCCGATACAAGAGAGGAAGCCATTAAAAGAATGTTAAGAGCTTTAGACGAATTTGTAATAGAAGGTGTTAAAACCACTATTCCTCTTTTTCAGAAAATCCTGACAGATAAAAAATTCATAGAACACGATTATGATACAAATTATATGGAAAAAAGAGAAGAAATTGAAGTTTAGTTACATCTAAAATGAATATTATGAAAATTATTAATATTACTTTTGTATTCTTATTTGTTTTTTTGTTTTACGGCTTTATCCATGCCGATACAATAAAATCTACTAATACTAATCCCAAAATTGACACATCCGGTAGTAACAAAGGGATGTTGCAAATTGATACGGGCTCAACAATCAGTAAACCGGACAGTAATCTGCAGACCAATATACAAATTCCGGATACTGCCAATATTGAAATAATTAAGGAAAAAACACTTACAAATACCAAGCTCTTTTTCTATATACTGCTAAGTGTAGGAGGATTAGGTTTGTTTTTCTACATTTTCGTTATGACTCTATTCAGAACTTTTCATAAAACCCGTTCCACAAGGCAGTCAACTCTTTTAAGCTGGAATTTGTTCTTTATAGTATCGGTTATCTGGTTGTTTATAATATGGGGTCTGGTAGCAGACTTCATTTCTTCGTCAGCATTTATGGTAACGATGATTTTTTTGTTTATAATCAGCCTGATTACAACTTTAATTGCAATTAAAAGTAAATAAATATATGAAAAAAACTCACTATGCATTAATACTCGGAGCTTCAAGCGGATTTGGCAAAGCAATTTCGCTCGCTCTTGCAGGCGATGGCGTTAATATCCTTGGAGTTCACCTTGACAGAGCTTCTACAATGCCGGCTGTTGAAGAGCATATAAAAAACCTGAAGTCTTTAGGTGTTGATGTCCATTTTTTTAACTCAAATGCAGCAGACCCGCATAAAAGAGCTGATATTTTAGATGAGATTCAGAACAAAATTTTTCCGGGAAAAGAAAATCCCGTGATTAAAGTTCTTGTCCATTCTCTTGCTTTTGGAACACTTAGAAATTTCATTGAAGAAGAACCTGCGAATGCACTGAATCAGAAACAAATGGAAATGACTATAGACGTTATGGCAAATTCTCTTGTCTATTGGACTCAGGATGTTGTACATAGAGATCTGATGAAAGCAGGTGGAAAAATATATGCAATGACTTCATCAGGAAGTAAAAAAGTTATTCCTTTTTACGGAGCTGTTTCGGCTGCGAAAGCATGTCTCGAATCTCATATCAGGCAACTCGCTTATGAACTTGGAAATAAAGGTATTGCCGCAAATACAATACTGGCAGGTGTTACAGATACTCCGGCATTAAATAAAATTCCGGGTGCAATGGATTTAAAGACTGCGGCTCTTAGAAAGAACCCGCAAGGAAGATTAACCACTACCGAAGATATTGCAAATTTCATATTAGATAATTACAAAAGAGATTCTCACTGGATGACCGGATGTATAATACATCTGGACGGCGGTGAAAGTATTACCGAATAACCGAATTAAATATTCCATAATATGGTTCAAGAAAACACCATAAATCCGTTTGACCTTCCCGGCGAACAAATAGTAATAACAGATTCCGATAAGGCTTCTTTGGAATTAAAAACTCAGGAATTTATGCCGACTATTTTAATTGGCATAGGAGGTACCGGGAAAGAAGTATTACTAAGAATCAGAAGACAGTTTACGGAAAAATACGGCTCTATCAGCAGTTTTCCGATTGCCGCCTATTTATACATTGATACTGACGCCGCACCTTCCGAAGAAAGCGGATTAGCAAGGGAAAGAGACTTCCTGATAAATGAGATTGATTTCCAGCCAAACGAAAAAGTTTTTAATCCCGTGAACCCGGCTGATTATATTCAATCAATTCAAAATGTCCCGCATATAAAGAGCTGGTTAAATACATCCGGTGAAATCGGAAAACTTGGAACTATGAATACCGGAGCGGGCCAAATCAGACCTGCTGCAAGACTTGCTCTATTTCACAATTACGATGAAATTGTTTCTAAACTTTCATCTGCAAAAGCAAGAATAACAGATTCCCGTTCAATAAATATAGTTAAAGATAAATATAAAATTAAAAATGTTACAACCGAGAAGATAAACATATACGTAATTACATCCGTAAGCGGAGGCACCGGCTCAGGTATGTTCATTGATATGGGTTTTATACTAAGAAATTTATTCAAAAATCAGGCGATTACAACTTCTTATCTTCTTCTGCCTAAAATATTTCAGGGATATGGAAAAGAACGGGTATATGCAAACGGATATGCAGCAGTGAAAGAACTTGAACATTTCAATTTTAAGAACAAGTTTTCTGTAAGCTGGAAAAATAACGAAGAAAAAATGTTTCTACCGGGTGTTTATGATGATGTTTACTTAATAGACGGCGAAAATTACAAAAACCTGTCTCTTTCAGATTTAAGCAGCAAAGATATATTCAAGATGGTAGCCGATACAATTTTTCAGGATTTTTCTAATTCAGACTTTGCGAATTACAAACGCGGTGTAAGAGTAAATTTAACACAGTACAAGCAGCGTTTTTTCCCTGAAGATACCAATGCGTCCGATAACCTTTATTCAAGGAGATATTCAACATTAGGGCAGGCGACTTTATCACTCCCAACAGACAGGATAATTTTATCATGTACCTATAAATTGTGTAAGGATATTATGGATTACTACTTATCCTTCGCAGAGGGGTCGCAAACCGAAATTGACGATTATCTGATTTCCGAATTTTTACCCGAAATAGGACTTCTTGAAACAAGAAACAGACATCTGCTTCTTGATTCATTATACTCTATCGGCGGTAAATCTTCTATTCAGGTAAATATTAAACAATTTTTAAATAATCTGAAAAACGACTTAATAAGCGGTAAACGCGGAGACAGCTGGACTTCATATATTATTTCGGAAAAACAGAAATTTGACACTAATTTCAAGGATGACAATGATGTGAATAGAATGGGGACTTATATTTCTCAAATGTATTCAAATCATAAAAATATTGTTGATACTATAATCGGGAAAAGAGAAGCAGGTCATACAGGTTTACTTGAAAGTAAAATCAATAAGCTTATTAATGATTCTACAAGAGGTGTTTTTTATTCAAAAAGTTTACTTAGAAGACTTCAATTTATTCTGACCAATGAAAATTTCGACTATATTCCTGCACTTGAGAAAGGAATTAAAGAACTTCAGTCGTTAGCCGCCGGATACGAAGGAAATGTCAAAAGCAAACTTCAGGATTTAAAAGAAGATGAATCCCGCTCTAAGTTTAATATACTTAAAAAAGCTTCAATGCAGGGAACTCTCGAAAAACTTTTTGTAACCCTTGAAGAATATTATAACATACTGATAAAAATCAAATCAAGAATTTATGCGGTAGATATCTGCAAAAGAATTCTGAATTTAATCGAAAAGGCAGAGAAAAATGACGTTGGAAAACTTAAGTTCACCGGATTAATTTCTGATATAAACAAGCTAACCGGAAATCTCGGAAACTTAAGCGATTATTTTGAAAAGAAATATGATTATTTCTCGGCAAAGACAGAAAATAGTTTTAATATATTTATATATGAGCCGGATGACATAGAAAATGATTATTACCCTAAATATATCGGAACCGGACCTTCGGCAAACGATAAGATAAAATCATTATCCTATGATTTATTAAAAGTTCTTGGTGCTTCAAACATTACCGATATTGTTAATATTTTAAGAAACAGTGATGCATCAGCAGTTGAACAAAGTATGGTTACATTCTGCAAGAAAGTTTTCGAAGGGATAAGAGACGATTATGATATTCTTGATATATTATTTGAGAAAGAAACTTTAAAAAGTGAATCAAAGATCAGAGGCGGAATAGAGCAGGCATTCCCATGGCTGAGAATAAATGAAATTCCGGGCAGATTTAAACTTGACGACTCAGCAAAGAAATTTTATATCGGTGTCAAGACTTCTTCAATAAATTTTGATAAGTTTAGAAATTTAATTTATTCTATTACCGGTTCAAATGTTGAGTTTAAAGATTCTGCAGACGGTACTTCAATAGTATTTTATTCTGAATGGGCAGGATTCCCTCTCTTCTATTCATATACGATTTCTGAAGAGATGAAACCTTACTATACAAATCTTTCAAGAAATTCTAATATTGATTTACATATTGATAAAAGCAATTTTGTTTTCAGAGATATTATTCCAATGACCGGCGAAGAGAAAAAAAGGTATGAAGAATCAAACAGGGCTTTCCTGCTTGGAGTTATATTCGGGATTTTTGAAACTGCCGAAGAAACAGATGCTGTTTCAGGCGACAAAAGAATTATTTATAAATATACAAAGCAGGAAGGTATAACCGTTAGAAGAACCGAACAACTTGGAATTGAGTCAAGATTAATAAACCGCTTATTCGAAGAACAAGGGAAAGATTCTTTGAGATACGATATTTTAAAGAAAGCAGAACTGCTTTATGAAGAATTTATCAGTAAAAGGTACTATGCGCAACTAATCGCGATATTTGAATATTATTTTGATGTAGTTTATAAGCCGGAAGAAGTTGAATCGAGCGGCGGAGCAAAAAGGATTATCGAGTCATACCGGTATAGACTAATGAAAGAAATGACAGATAACGTTATTAATAAAATTCTTCCGGAAGAAAGCGAAACCATCAGAGAAGAAATAAAGAAACTCAAAAAATCCCCTGATTTATTTTCATATCAAGGCGGCGATGGAAATAAAAGAATTTTAAAAGTTCAGGATATTTTGAATACACCGGTGGTGAATGCAAAAATCGCCGAAGATAAAAGTATTTCCATTGACCAACTCCGGGAATTGAAAAAAGCTTTGGAAGAAGGACTTATTACAAAAGAGGAATTTGAAAACTCAAAAAAGAAATTCTTAAATAAATAACAATTATGCCTACATACGAATACGAATGTAATAAATGCGGATATTCATTTGAAATACTCCAATCTATAAAAGACGCTTCTTTGAAGAAGTGTCCAAAGTGTGGGAAGGATTCATTAAAAAAGATTATTAGCGGAGGAGCAGGACTTATTTTTAAAGGTTCCGGTTTCTACTTGACTGATTATAAAAATAAACCGTCTAAAACAAAAGATACAGCAAAAACAAAAGATAAGCCGGAAACTAAAACCAAACCTGCCGCTAAGAAAGAATAATTACTCTTTATTTTTAATTTTTTCGACTGTATATCTGTCAAGATTGAATGATTCGCCAAGATACAATTTACGTACATTTTCGTTATTGGCGAGTTCCATTGCATTCCCCTGATAAAATATTTTCCCTTCGATTAAAATATATGCTCTGTCAACAATTGATAAAGTTTCGTGAACGTTATGGTCTGTTATCAGAATTCCTATCCCGCGATTTTTCAACCCTGAAACAATTTTCATAATATCTTCGGAAGCAATAGGGTCAATTCCTGCAAAGGGTTCGTCAAGCAAAATAAATTTCGGGTCTGATGCTAATGCTCTTGCTATTTCGGTTCTTCGACGCTCACCACCTGATAAAGAATAACCTTTATTATCAGAAATATGAGTTATGTTAAAATCTTTTAAGAGTTTATCGCACTTCTCTATTCTTTCATCTTTATCTTTTATTTTAAACTGAAGCACAGACATAATATTTTCTCTCACAGTCATCTTTCTGAATATTGAAGCTTCCTGAGGAAGATATCCAATCCCGAGGTTTGCTCTTTTATACATTGGATAACCTGAAATTATATCTCCATCTAATTCAATATCACCTTCATTTGGTTTAATCATACCGCAAATCATATAAAAAGACGTAGTTTTGCCGGCACCGTTTGGTCCAAGCAAACCCACTATCTCTCCCTGTTCAATTTGTATTGATACATCATTTACTACACGCCGCTTTTTATACTCCTTGACGAGGTTCAATGCTCTTAATTTGCTTTTCAACATATTATTTGCCGGATAAGATTTTTACCATATCTTCAACTGCTTTTTGTAAACCGATAAATAACGCTCTGGATATAATTGCATGTCCGATACTAACTTCTCTAATCTCCGGAATATTCAGAAACGGAAAAATATTTTGATAATTCAAACCGTGTCCGGCTGAGATCGGAAGAGCACACGTCTGAACTCCAGTCACGAATCACCATCT
>CALKAJ010000014.1 GCA_937983305.1 uncultured Ignavibacteriota bacterium
CTGATTTTCTTGGTTAATTTTTCGATTTCAAGAAGTGTATTGTTCAGATTTTCGTAAAATTTATCATCATACATAAATTTTCCTACTGCACTTTTTTTTGTATAAATATCTTCGGTAATTTTATCAAGATTGCCAACAAGTGAATTAACTTTTTCCGTTAAAAGTTTTATGTCTTTCAAAGTACTCTGAAAATCAGGCTTAGATTCGTCAAGTATAGTATTTACATTGTCAACAGTATTTCCGACCTTATCGATTGTTTTACCTGTTTTATCAGCTAATTCTTTTAATGTGCTCTTGTTTTCGGATACTAACACACTTAAATTTCTTGATGTTACCGAAATATTAGAAATTGTATTCTTTAAATCAGACTTAACATTTTTATCTCCAATTACATCATTAAGATTAGCAAGTACACTATCCAGCTTAATTGCAGATTTATTAAAATTTCTGATTAAGTCTTTTATATCACCTGTCATATCCTGAAAACTTCCCATCATTGACATAATATCTGCCGGGTTTGTTCCATTCAAAGGAATATTATAATTGATTTCTTTTAAACCTCTTCCGGGTGAAAGATTCAACATTTTTCCGCCCATCAGTTCAGAATAGATTCCAATCTTATAATCTTCTTTAACTAAAACATCTTCTTCAAGAAGAAATTCAATTAAAACGGTATCTGCTTCAAGTTTAAAATCAACTACTTTGCCTTTTTTAACACCGCTTACAGTTACCGGGTCACCGGGGTTAAGCCCTGACACGCTGCTAAAATAAACTTTCATTTCACGCATATTTTTTGTCAGGAAAAATCCTTTTGCCCAAAACAAAGTCGCAGTGACTATAATAATGGCACCTAAAACAAATATTCCAACTTTAGCCGGTGAGCTTTTAGAGTATGACATAAATTTTATTTAAAGATTTCAAGAATTAAATATTCGATTACACCATTTTGCACATCTACAGTAACTTTATCACCAACTTTCTTACCTAATAATGCCTTACCAAGCGGAGAAATAACTGAAATTTTATCCATCTCGAAATCAGCTTCTTCCGGTGATACCAATTCAAAAGTGATTTCTTCATCATAAGTTATGTCTTTAACTTTCACATTACTTAAAATGTGTATCTGGTCTTCCGGCATTGATCCTTCATCAATAACAATTGCTCTTGAGAGTGTATGTTCAAGTTTAGCAATTTTTAATTCAAGATGAGACTGTTCTTCCTTAGCAGCATCATATTCCGCATTTTCAGATAAATCTCCGTGTGAGCGTGCTTCCGCAATTTTAAGAGCTATTTCTTTTCTCTTTGCAGTCTTTAACTCCCGGAGCTCATTCTCAAGCTCTGCCAGCCTATCCCTTTTTAGATAAACATTTCCTGATTGTTCCATATTTAGTTTTTTTATTTACTTTCTTTTAACAAAATTAAATGACCAAGTTTATCTCGCTTAGTTTGTAAATATAGTTCGTTTGATTCATTCGGTTTAATTTCAATTGCAACTCTTTCTGTAACTTCTAATCCATATCCATGCAAGCCAATAATCTTCTTAGGATTATTTGTCATAAGTCTGATTTTCCTTACACCGAGATCCATCAGGATTTGTGCGCCAATTCCGTAATCTCTCAAATCAGGTTTAAATCCAAGTTCCAGATTTGCTTCTACAGTATCTTTTCCTTTTTCCTGTAATTTATATGCTTTTAACTTATTTAACAGTCCTATTCCTCGTCCTTCCTGACGCATATAAAGTAAAACTCCGGAACCTTCCTTTTCTATTCTACGCATCGAAGCAGTCAATTGTTCTCTGCAATCACATCTTAATGAACCGAGTACATCTCCGGTAAAACATTCGCTGTGAACACGGACAAGTGTTGGTTTTTCAGGATCAATCTTCCCTTTGACTAATGCTATGTGTTCAAGGTTATCCAATAAATTTTTATAAAGTGAGATTTTAAAAGTACCAAACAAGCTTGGGAGTTTTGCATTTACCATTTTTTCAACAAGTTTTTCTCTTTTGATTCTGTAATTAATTAAATCTTTTATGGTAATAATGCTGAGGCTATACTTCTTTGCAATTTTTAGAAGTTCCGGAAGTCTTGCCATCTCACCGTTTTCTTTTAATATTTCGCATAACACTCCTGCCGGCTTCAATCCCGCTAATTTAGCCAAATCTACTGCGGCTTCAGTATGTCCTGCTCTTTTTAAGACACCGCCTTTTTCTGCTTTCAACGGAAATATATGACCGGGTTTACCTAATTCCAAAGGATTAGTTTTGCTGTCAGTTAAAGCCTTGATAGTTTTATTCCTGTCGAAAACACTTATTCCTGTTGTAGTACCGATTTTATAATCCACGCTTACGGTAAAAGCTGTTTCATGAAGAGCAGTATTATTCTGAGTCATCATATCAAGTTCTAATTCTCTTAGTCTGCTTTCTTCAAGAGGAACACAAATAAGTCCTCTTGCCTTTTTGACCAGAAAATTAACCAATTCGGGTGTTGACTTTTCAGCCGAATAAATCATATCGCCTTCATTTTCTCTATCTTCATCATCAACGACAATTACAATCTTTCCTTTTCGGAAATCTCTTATTGCAACATCTATTGACGTAAAACGATTACCGTTTAATTTTTTCATTAATATTGCGTTACGTTATTATTTCTTTTCCAAAGATTCAGTTACTCCAACGATTGTTGTTATCGAAGAGCGTTCTACTTTTACTTTTACAGACTCTGCTATTTTTACGAGTAATACTTTATCTTCAATACCTTCAACTGTTCCGTGAACACCGCCTGCGGTAATTACTTTATCGCCTTTTTTAATTGATTCAAGCAGTTTCTGTCTCTCTTTTTGTCTCTTTTGCTGAGGTCTTAAAATTAAAAAATAAAATACTACTATAATAAGTACAAATGGTAAAAGACTCATAAGTGATTCAATACCACCTCCCGGTTGACCTGTTCCCGGAGCACATTGCATTAAAATTAAATTTTGAAACACGTTAATATTCCTTTCTATTAATTATTTGAATTATATTTTTCTAAAAAATCTTTTTTAAAACTTAAAAATCTGTCTTCCTTTATTGCATTTCTTATTTGCTTCATCAGATTTAGAAAAAATCCGATATTATGTATTGAAGCAAGGTTCATTCCAAGTATTTCACCGGATATGAATAAGTGCTTGAGATATGCTAACGAAAAATTTTCAGAAGTATATGTTTCACATTCTTCATCAAA
>CALKAJ010000015.1 GCA_937983305.1 uncultured Ignavibacteriota bacterium
CATACGAGATGGTGATTCGTGACTGGAGTTCAGACGTGTGCTCTTCCGATCTGACTGAACAGAATGGTTAGAAAAACACAGAACAGAAAAATGTTTGTTACCGCTGTATTTGCTGTTATAAATACAAAGGAGAACACCTGTACTTTATTTAATGCGGGGCATCTGCCACCCTTTAAGATAGACGGAAAAACAAACGAGATTTTAAAAATTAAAAGACACGGCGTAACACTCGGAGCGCTTGATTATATTGCCGCTGAAACAGAAGAAAGTGAAGTGAAAATCAGTTTTAACATTAATGATAAATTGATATTTTATACTGACGGAGTTACGGAGGCAATGAACAGAAGCAAAGAGGAATATGGATTTCACAGGTTAGAAGAATTGCTATATACAATTCCGGATAAAAGCCCGGAATATATATTAAACAGTATCATATCATCCGTGAATAATTTTTCGGAAGGAATTGAACAACGGGATGATATGACAATAATGGTAATAAGCAGAAATTAAAAACATAAAATGAAAAAAGAGAAAAAACCTTTAGTTGGAATAATAATGGGTTCGGATTCGGACTTACCTGTAATGAAGCAGGCAGGGGATATTCTGAATGAATTTGATGTTCCTTTTGAAGTGATGATAACATCCGCTCACAGAACCCCGGAGCTGATGGCAAGCTATTCAAAGTCGGCATATAAGCGCGGAATAAAAGTAATTATCGCAGGAGCCGGAGGCTCGGCACATTTACCCGGAATGAGTGCGGCATATTCTCCGCTGCCGGTAATAGGAGTACCTGTTGAAAGTAAAGCACTTAAGGGACTTGATTCGCTGTTATCTATTGTTCAAATGCCTTATGGAGTTCCTGTTGCAACAGTTGCAATTAATAACGCAAAGAATGCGGGATTGCTTGCTGTTAGTATATTATCCACATCAGACAAGAAATTACTCGAGAAGATGATTCAATTTAAAAATAAAATAAAAAAAGAATCATTAAATAAGAATAAAAAATTAAAATAAAGATGAAATATTTTTTCTTAATTATTGTATTATTTTTATCAACACTGACTTTTGCACAAAGCAAGGAAAGTAATAGTGATTTAGCACTTCTTGTAAGTTATCTTGAAGGAAATTTTAATACACTTGAGCAATCGAAAACAGATTCAAATTATTATCATATAGTATTGCATATTAAATCCATCTGGACTTTAAGATCTGACGGAATATGGATGTATGTTGAACAGGCAGTTGGCTGGAAACAGGATAAACCTTACAGGCAAAGAATTTATAAAATTTCTGAATCCGGAGACAATACATTTCTCAGCGAAGTATATACATTTGAAAATCCTTTAAAATATGCAGGTGCTTGGAAAGATGAAAATCTGATTGCATCTCTTACACCCGAAATGCTGAAAAAGCGTGAAGGTTGTACCGTATATATCAAAAAAACCGGAAGCGATACTTTTGAAGGAGAAACGAGAGGAAAAGAATGTCAGAGCGATTTATCTGGAGCAAAATATGCTTCTTCAACGGTAACAATAAAACCCGATATGTTTATAAGCTGGGATAGAGGATTTGATGAAAAAGATGAGCAGGTATGGGGAGCGGAAACAGGGGGATATATCTTTAAGAAGGAATAATTATTTCAGGATAGATTTCACAATTCCGGGACCTTCGTATATGAAACCTGTATAAACCTGTACGAGAGAAGCACCGAGGTTAAGTTTATCAGCGAAATCCGTTTTATTAAATACTCCGCCGGAAGCAATGAGATATAGTTTATTGTTATTTTCTTTATTCAGATTATTAAGCAGATTTAAAACATAATCAGAGCGCTTTTTAAGAGGAACACCGCTTATGCCGCCTTTTTCATTTTCGCTGCAATTTAAACCTGTTTTATCAATTGTGGTGTTTGTTGCTATGATACCTGTAAATTTATTTTTATATGCGGAATAATAAAGCACCTTGATTTCGTCATCATTCAAATCGGGGGCAATCTTAAGAAATATATTTTTGGGGTTTTGATTTCTCTTTTGTGACTCGGAATAATTTTTTTCGTAAATGGTACCAAGCAAATCTTCAAGATATTGTTCGGATTGAAGTTCTCTAAGACCTTCAGTATTTGGAGAGGAGATATTTACCGTAAAGTAGTCGGCAGCATCAAACAATATTTCGATACATTTAGTATAATCATCTTTTGCCGATTCAAGCGGAGTGATTTTATTTTTTCCTATGTTAACTCCTATGATGAAATCTTTGGAAAGAGATTTTTTAATTTTTTCAATTTCTGATTTCATCTCAAGGGCGCCGCGATTGTTAAAGCCCATACGATTTAGTAGAGCTTTATTTTTAATAAGACGGAATAAACGGGGTTTCTCATTTCCCGGCTGAGGAAGCGGAGTAACGGTACCAACTTCAATATGAGAAAAGCCGAGAATATCCCAGAATCGGATTGCCTCCGCATCTTTATCCAATCCTGCGGCGAGTCCGAGCGGATTGCGGAAAATCAGACCATTAATCTTTACTTCGTTTTTAGATTGAGGGTTGTATAAAAATTTTGCGAGCGGATATAAAAATTTAAATTTCGCCGCGGAATAAATTACAAAATCGTGAATTTTTTCGGGATTGAAATAAAAAAATATTTTCCGTGCTATTTTGTACATTTGAAGTGTTGTCGGGATGGCAGGATTCGAACCTGCGGCCTCCTGCTCCCAAAGCAGGCGCGCTAACCAGCTACGCTACACCCCGAAAAGGGGAATTCAGTTCAAAAGTTTGTCAAGTTAAAAGTTTATCAAGTTGACTGTTTGTCAAGTTAAAAGTTTATTAAGTTGACTACTACTATAACCTGACTATAAACTAAATGACTCCGAAGAGTCATATATTTTAAAGAACAGATGCAAGTTACATAAATTTTTAATGGTCTTCAATGCTAAATTCAGGCACTTTTTGCGATTTTTCTTTTCATACGCCTGAGCATAATTTTAACACCGTCTTTACATTCGTAAATATCCTTCAGCTTATACAGTTTTTTGTTATAAGCATCGGTTTTTTTATTTAATTCATTATTCAAATGAGAAATTGAATCAATAAATGGAATCAGATTTTTTATCAATAATTTATTATCCGGTTTCTCATACATTGAAATTTTTTTGATATTTTCTGCGATTTCCTTTGAAAGCTCAAGTAGGTTTCTCAACTGTTCTTCTCTGATTTCAATGCGCTCTGCGGGACATAAAAAATCCATATTTGAATATAACTCTTTTAAACAGTGATTATATCTTACACACAATGAGTTATTAAATCCGCTTTCTATTTTGTTTTCTTTTACAACTTTGCAAAGCAATTTCATTTTGTAAACAAGTCCGTCGGAACCAAAATACTTCATAAGTCTGTCTTCTTTTTTCTGCCTGATTTCTGCCCGCATATCGTTAAGCTTATTCATAGTATAGCTGAGAACATTTAATGCAAATTTAAATTCTTTAACTTCCCATAAATCAAGGTCGTATCTGCTTTTATCCACTACATCCAGCAATTTTTTCCCTTCGCTAATTTTATCAGTAATAGGGTTGTTATGTTCCATCAATAAATAAATCAATTGTTTTAGTTGTTACAAAAATACAAACAATAGTTTAACTTTTATGTAAGATAAAAACTGATATTTATGTAAGATTAGTTCTTACAAAATATTTAATTTAAATCAGGCTTTTTCGAGCACAAGAATAATTCCGTTTATAATCATTTGAACTGCAATTGCAAGTATAAAGAAGCCCATGATTTTATTTAAAATCCCAACTCCGGTTTCTCCCAGCCATTTAAAAATTGGGTTAGACAAAGATAGGGCAGCAAAACAAACCACAGCAATCAAAAAAATACCTATTACAATACCGCCGTCATCAAGTATAGTAAAATTCCCGTCAGACAGCCCGATAACCGCACTCATAGAACCGGGACCGCTAAGCAAAGGGAGAGCCATTGGGGAAAAAGAAATATCACGTTTTACTTCGGCTTCGGATTTTTCTTCTGAAGAAAGTTTCTTTTTAGAAGTGACCATTTCCCAGGCAGTATGCGCAACTATTAAACCGCCGGCAATTTTCAGAACAGGAAGCGAAATACCAAAAAACTTCAGAAGTAATTCTCCTATGAGAAAAAACACAACAAGAACAATAAAAACGTTTAATGCAGTTTTTCGAGCCATGCATTTTCTGTATTCATCGGTTCCTGAAGAAGTGAGCGATGTAAAAACCGGAATCGCACCTACGGGATTAACCAGAGGAAAAAGTGTAACAAAAGCCATTCCAATTGTTGCAATAAAATTTGTCTCTTGCATAATAAAAATTAATTTGAGAGATTAATACTCATATTTGCGAAATTAATTGTTATCTCTTTAAATTGCCATATCATATCCAATCCGAGATTTCCAAAAAACATAGTATCTTTTTTCTTCATTGATTCAGAGAGAAGTCTTACGTCTTTGATTTCAATAGGAAGAGTTTCAAAATCGAGATATACTTTATCGAGAATATATCCTTTTACTTTTTGAGAGCCGCCTGCACCACCGACCTCAATATCTGTTTCGGAATATTTACCGATAATATTGTTTTTAAATTTATCAAAATATTTTTTATACAATAAAGTTTTTTGAGCACCTGTATCAAATGTAAAGGTAAGAGTATCGGAATTTTGAGTAAGCATAAAAACAGGCGTTAGTCCGTCAAATGCAAGATTATTCAAGCCGGGAGATGTAAGATTTTTATGAAAAATCATTTTTGAATCGTCTCTTGCGATGGTTATTGCACTAAGAAGACGCATCTGAGGTAAGCCGATTATTCCGTTGATTTTATAAAAGCCGTTTGCAAAAGTAAGAGATTCATCGGGTAAAACAAGAAACGCGGTGTTATAAAACACAACATTTCCAATCTTGAGACTATCACAAATTGCAATTTTAGAATTTACTTTTATGTCGGTAATTGTGCCTACTTTGATATCAGTTTCAAACAATTTCATTTTATGTTTTGCCGCAAGCGAAGAAACTATTACGGGAAGGTTGGCTCCCGTATCAAAAATAAAATTCTGAGAATCCCCGTTAAAATCAACAGGCAGGTTTATTAACTTTGCAACATCGAGATAATAATCAATATGTTCATCTTTTAGAATTTTAACTGAGGGCGGACTGAGATTTGTTAAGGATTGTAAAATTTTCAGATAGTTATCGTTATCCTCAAGTTCCTCATCATCAAATTCGCTTTTTGCCGGGGGAAAGAGTTTTTCGTTATATAGATTAATCGAATTGAAATCGAAGAAATAATATGATGAGTTCAGGGCATAATCATAAGTATATTTAAAAACCTTTGCTTTGAGTGTGGTAGGGAAATCAGATTTAAGAATATCAGATACAAATGTGTTTACGTCGTCCATACTTTTTGGAAATTCAAAATTAGCTTTAAGCAGAGAGGAGATGAAAAGTGATTCTTCCTTTGAAAAGCTATTTCCGGAAGGTAAGGAATTAATCATATTGCGTAGCTTAAAAAATTCTTTATTTTGTGCAAGGGAATCAAGCTTCATAACATAACTGTTTTGAGCATATACTGCTGTTTGAAATATAGCAAGGGTAATAGCAACGATGTAAATTATTTTTTTCATAATATTTGATTTTATTAATTTATTTACGAGAAAAGAGACGGGAAGTTTATAACGGATTAATATTTAAAAAATAAATATAATTTTGTATTATAGAGCTTAATATTAAATAATGTTTAAAGCTAATCTCAAAATTACAATATCGTTAAATAAAATCAAGAGTGAAAATTTCTCCGGAAAAAAGAAAACCTGCACAGGCTTTTTGTCAGGACTTACCATAGTATCTCTTATCGTTTTATTTTTATTATATCCGTCAAGAACATTTTCGCAGGAGCATAAGTCAATTCACCAAATTGAACAGGAAAAATATTCTGTTGAAAATTTTGAGAATAATATTAACAGCGGCTCGAATGCAAAGTTTTCAAATTCAGTATTAAATAAAACTGTTTTCGGATGGAATCCATCGTGGGTAGGAACAGCCTATACGAGTTACAATTACAACCTGCTTTCTCATGTTGCATATTTCAGTTATGAGGTTGATACTGCAACAGGCGGTTATACAACCATTTATTACTGGAACACAACTAATCTTATTCCTCTTGCTCATTCATATGGAACAAAGGTAGTACTAACCGTTACAAACTTTGGAAGTGCAAAAAACTCTGCACTGCTTTCAAGTCCCGCAAAGCGACAAACATTAATAAACACACTGATTTCATTAATACAATACCGAAATGCAGACGGAGTCAACATAGATTTTGAAATTGTTCCATATTCGCAAAAGCAGAACCTTGTAAATTTTATGACTGAGTTATCTAATGCATTTCACACTCAAATACCCGGCTCGCATATTTCAATATGCTTGCCTGCTGTTGACTGGAACAACAGTTTTAATGTCCCTGCATTAAATAATGTATGTGATTTGATGCTTATAATGGGATATGATTATTATTGGTCGGGTGCATCAATAGCAGGACCCTGTGCACCTTTTGAAAGCAACGGTTTTTGGGGAAGTTATTATGTAAAAAATTCTATTGCCTATTATCTTAATAATGGAGCTGCGGCATCAAAGCTTGCTCTTGGAGTTCCATATTACGGATACCAATGGCCTACACAGACAGGTGATTTAAAATCGAATACAACCGGTACCGGAACTGCATATTCATATTCAACAATGAAGAACAATGCCAGTACATACGGAAGAATTTTTGACACATACTCACTCACCCCCTGGTATAAATATCAAACAACCGGATGGTATCAGGGATGGTATGATGACTCTATATCACTTGGAATAAAATACGGCTATGTCAACGCTCAGAACCTGAAAGGAATTGGTATCTGGGCATTGAGTTACGACGGTTCGAATACCGAGTTATGGAATACAATTGAATACTATTTTACGACTTCAACTTCGATAAGCGAAGAGGGCGGAACCATAGATGAATTCAGATTAGAGCAAAATTCCCCAAATCCTTTTAACCCTTCTACTGCAATAAGATTTTCATTACCGGAAAAATCATTTGTAACACTGAAGATATATGACATAAACGGAAAAGAAACGAAAACAGTTGTAAGTAAATCTTATACTGCCGGCACACATACCGAAAGTGTTAACCTGGCAGGATATTCTTCCGGAATATATTTTTATACTCTTTCAACAAATTCAAGCTCAGAAACAAGAAGAATGATTTATTTGAAATAATATTTTATTAATTTGTCCTGAGATTTTCAAAATATTTTAAGGCGAAATCATAGTTTTCTTTTGTGTCTATGTCAAAAAGTATTCCGTTGTCATTAACTTCTTTGAGGACGAATGTTTTTTTTGCGATAAAATCTTTTAATGAAAAAACGTTAATGCAGTTTAGTAATTCCGGAATGAGTTTTTTGCTGAACAAAACCGGATGACCTTTTTTACCGTTGAAGGAAGGAATTACAATTTCCGAATCTACTTCGAGCAATTCTTTATAAGTAATTTCCTTAACAAACGGCATATCGGCAGGAATAATAAAAAATCTTTCCGATGAAATATTTTTCACTCCTTCGATTACAGAGCTGAACATTCCTGATTGATAATCTTTGTTTAATATCATTTTTATTTTTTCAAACCCTGAAAGAACTTTCGCAATATCACCGTGGCGATAACCGCATACAACAAAAACATCACTGCATATATTGTAAAGAGATGAAACAGTATGCTCTATAATTGTCTTATTGCTAAGCGGTAAGAGAGGTTTAAACTTTTGCAAACGAGACGATTTACCTGCGGCGAGAACAATTGCCTGCGGAAATTCCTTTTTCATTCTCTTTTCAATAAATTTCCTTTTTCTTCGTAGTGCTTTTCATTTGAAAAGACAATATTTCCGTTCTTTATAACATATTCAGGACTTCCTTTAATTTTCATTCCTTCGTAAAGATTGTAATCACAATTCTGGATTTGTGTGTCAGCGGAAATTGTAATTTCTTTTTCGGGGTTCCATATAATAATATCTGCTTCACTTCCTTCGGCAATTATCCCTTTGCGGGGAAGTAATCCGAAAATCTTTGCGGGGTTGTAAGAAGTTATTTCAACAAATTTGTTTAAAGAAATTTTATTTCCCAGAACGCCATAAGTATATAAAAGCTGAAGACGGTTTTCTACACCGCCTGCACCGTTTGGGATTTTAGTGAAATCGTTTATTCCGTTTTCCTTTTGTCCTTTATAATTAAACGGACAATGGTCGGTTGAAACTACGCTTATTACATTATCTTTTATTGCATTCCACAAAGCAAGCCGGTGCTCCTCCGGACGAAGCGGAGGGCTCATTACGTATTTCGCAGATTCAAATCCCGGCAGATTATATTTTTCCTCATTAAGTATAAGATACTGAGTACAGGTTTCGGAAAAAATATTTTTGTTTGTTCTTTTCGCTTTTCGAATTTCCTCAACGGAATTTTTTGCTGAAGTATGGACAATATAAATCTTAACGGGAATTTCATTTGCATAAGACAATATTTTTTTAACCGCATCGGTTTCCGTTTCCGGAGGTCTTGAAAGCGAATGAAAAAGCGGCTGAGTTTTTCCTTCCGAAACAAATTTTTCCCTGAGTTCCTCGATTTTATCACCGTCTTCACAATGAACAAGAACCGTTCCTCCGGCTATTTCCACAGCTTTTAAAACTTTCTGCACATCATCATCGTTCAAGCCTATTGAATCTTTATAAGCCATATAAATTTTAAAAGAAGTGAAACCTCGTTTAATACATTCGGATATTTCATTTTCTGTATTTTCTCCGTAATAAGTTATTCCGATGTGTAAAGAATAATCGCAAAAAGACTTTTCCGCAAGTTTTAATCTCTCGTCAAGATTTGTTAAAAGAGACTCGCCTTTTGCCGGAGTTGTGAAATCAATTATTGAAGTAGTGCAGCCTGAAATTGCAGCTTTTGTTCCGCTTTTAAAATCATCCGACGATACTGTGCTTCCAACAGGCAATTCGAAATGAGTGTGAACATCTATTCCGCCGGGGAAAACATAATACCCTTTTGCGTCAATGATTTCTTCTCCCGGCAAAGAAATATTTTCTGAGATGCTTTCAATAATTTCGGCTCTGATAAGGATATCAGAAATAAACGACTTATCGTAATTAACAATATGTGCGTTTTTAATCAGCATTATTTTAGTGTATTAAACTCTTCAATCATTTCGTCCCATTTTAGCGGTTGATTAAAAAGAGAGTGCCATATATTCCTGTCGTACCACAATTGATTCAAATCTTCTACTGTTCTTTCCTGCTGCTCTACCCACGTAAAATATTTCAGGTTGTGAATTGCTTTCCTATCAGCGTAGGTTAGTTCCTTCATATTACTTGTCTCTGTTCCGAGCAAGCATCTTTCAAAATCTTTACCTGCCTGCATTTCAGAGTACTCACCTCTTTCGTCTGTAAGTTCTTTAAGTCTTGATGTGTACATATTTGCGGCATCGGTCGCAAGTGTTACTATTACATCATCGGAAGTTAACTCGTAATACTTTGCGGTTTTTATAGCCGAAATAATATTAGCAATTCCGGATATTCCAATCAATTCAAGTTTGTCAACAAAGTTTTTATCAAGTCCTTCGTTTGCAAGAAATTTTTTCCCTTTGTCTTCGTTAAATAATCTGAATAATCTCATACAGTCTTCATCGTCAATTGCAGTTACAACATCAGTATTTCTAATATTATGAACCCAGGGGATATGCTTATCTCCAATGCCTTCAATTCTATGTCCGCCAAATCCGTTAAGCAGCATCGTTGGACACTGAAGAGCTTCGGAAGCAACTACTTTTACATTTGGATAAATTGTTTTAAGGTAATCACCTGCAGCAATAGTTCCTGCGGAGCCAGTGTTCGAAATATATGCGGCAAAATGCTGTGCTTTATAACTTTGTAATATTTCTTCAATTGCAGAACCTGTAATCTGATAATGCCACGCAGGATTTCCAAACTCATCAAATTGATTGAAGATAATACAGTCTTTGCGTGTTCTTCTGATATCCCAGCATTTATCGTATATTTCTTTTACGTTAGATTCACAGCCGGGTGTGGCAATAACTTCGGCACCGATTTCTTCTAGCCAGTTAAATCTTTCTCTGCTCATTTCTTCGGGCAATATAGCAACTGCAGTACAGCCCATCAGATACGAATCGAAAGCACCTCCTCTGCAATAGTTTCCTGTTGAGGGCCAAACTGCTTTATTATATGACGGGTCAAAATCACCGGTAATGATTCTTGGAACAAGGCATCCATAAGCCGCTCCGACCTTATGCGCTCCTGTTGGAAACCATTTACCAATGAGAACAATAACTTTTGCATCTATACCGGTCAAAGATTTAGGCAATTCAATGTAATTAACTCCGCCATACAATCCGCCTGATTCTTTGGGCTCATTTTTCCATGTGATTCTGAAAAGGTTCAACGGATGTAAATCCCAGAGACCGATATTTTTTAATTTGTCTTTTATTTCGCCGGGGATTAAATCGGGGTTTTTCAACTGTGCAAAGGTTGGTAATATTATTCCTTTTTCTTTAAATATTTTAGCTGTTTTAAGAAGTACATCTTTGTTTTTAATTTTGTCTATTAATTCTATCATATTATTAATTATATAATTTTTTCCAAAGTTTTACCGACATCTCTTTTGAGAAATCTAAAATATCTTCTTCGTTTAAATTTGTTAATTTTTTATTTTTCACAATTAACTTTCCTTCGGATATAACACTTTCTATATGGCTTGAATCAATTCCAAAAATGAAGTGACCATAAAAGTTATCTTTGTTTACAGGAGTTGGAGAGTCATAATTTAAAATAACAAGATTGTTATCGCTGTCGCCTGTGAAGCCGGATTCTTCAAGGTAACGGTGTGTGTTGCGTAATCTTGAATATACTGTTGATGGTAATATTTGTTCCGAATTTCTTCCGGTAAAATATGCGGCTTTAGCAGAGCGAAGCATATCGCTGTGCATTCCGTCTGTTCCGTAGAAAATATTATCGCTCAAATTTCTTGAATTAAAAGTACCAACATTATTATTCATATTGCTTTCGGGATTCTGAACAATCCAGACAGGTGAGTCGTTGAGAATTATTCTGTCGTAATCATTTATATGAATACAATGTGCAAGTATTGTTTTCGGAAAATCGAGAACGCCTGAATAGTAAAATCTTTCAATGATACTTTTGTTATATTTCTTTTGAGTGATTTCTCCGTCAATTTTATCTTCGGCAGTATGGATATGAATTCCGGAGTTATAATTTTCTGCAATAGCTACTGCTTTTTTCAACAAATCATCTTCAACCGTGAAAGAAGCGTGTAAGCCGACCAGCCCTTGCTTTCCTGATTTCAAGTAATTTTCGGTTTCGCTCAGACCTTTTTCTTTGGCGGTTTTTCCGTCTCTATCGGAAAGTTCAACACATAGAAGATGCGACAACCCTATTTTATCAAGTGCATCTGCAATTATATCAAGAGAGCCTTCAACCGAAAAAGGTGAAGAGTGATGGTCTATTACGAAAGTAACTCCGTTTTTTGCACAATACAAACCTGTTGCAAGAGCACTTGCTTTAATCATATCCGCATCGAGCTTTTTATCAAGCGCCCACCAGACGTATTCGAGTTTTTCTTTGAAGTTCTTTGGCGTAACAGGCGGTTGCGGCATTCCTCTTGAAAGTGCGGAATAAATATGATGATGACCACAGGCAAAAGATTTTGTAACATATTTACCCGTACAATCGAGAACATTTGAATTTTCAGGAATTTCATTTAAAAATTCAATGCCGGCTGATTCACCTTCATTTACTTTGATATTGCAAACGGAAAATTCTAATGTTTTTGGATTTATATATTCTGCGTTTTTTAAATATAAAGACATTTAATTTATTATTTTTTCATTGGTAATTTTGTTCTTCTGACTTTGTCGAATTGATATAATGCATTTGCAACAGCACCGGCAGTGGGAACCATTCCTATTTCACCGACACCTTTTGCTCCGTAAGGACCAAGCGGGTCTTTAACTTCAATTCCTCTGACTTCCACATCGGGCATATTTCTTGA
This sequence comes from uncultured Ignavibacteriota bacterium, assembly GCA_937983305.1. Classification (GTDB taxonomy): domain Bacteria; phylum Bacteroidota; class Ignavibacteria; order Tepidaquicellales; family Tepidaquicellaceae; genus DSSM01. The sequence goes on from CALKAJ010000015.1 coordinate 12,130, forward strand.
CCTGTATAATCCAAGGTCGTACATACGTGTACTTAAAGGTTTTCCGTCTTTCAAAACAAGTTCTTCCGTTAATGCATAACCAAGTCCCATACATACAGAGCCTTCAATCTGCCCTTCAAACAAAGTCGGATTCATAATTTTTCCTGCATCGTGAGCGGCAATTACTTTCTGTACTTTTCCTTTATCGTCAAGCATTACAAGTTGTGTTGCATAACTGTAGGAATAATGAGTTATAACTTCGCCGGGTGCGCCGGGCTTTGTAGTTTTATCATACGTCCAGTTACCTTCAAAAACTTTTCCCGTCATTTCTTCGAGAGATTTTGTTTGAAGTTCTTTTTTAATTTCTTTGCAGGTTTCAATGATTGCATTACCTACAAGAGATGTTCCTCTTGATGCAGTTGTCATTCCTGTAACTGCGGCATATTTAGTGTCAACCTTAACTTCAACGAATTCCGGATTGATACCCGTTTCCTCGCAGAAAGTCTGCAATGCCATAGTATGAACACCCTGCCCCATTTCAGTCCAGCCGTGATGGATAATAATGTGTGTCGGAGATTTGAATTCAACTTTGATATTGCTGAAATCAGGCATTCCGTTTCCTATGCCTGTATTTTTAATTCCGCAAGCAATGCCTGCATATTTTGCTTTGTAGAAATCTTCTTTCACTGCAAGAAGTGTTTCTCTCACACCTACTCCGCCTTTAAGAATCTGACCTGTTGCAGTACTGCTTCCGTTTACAAGAGCATTATCGTACCTGAATTTCCATCTGTCAAAATTTCCCATTTCGCAAAGTTCATCAATGCATACTTCCATAGCAAAAACAGATTGCGGAACGCCAAAGCCCCGCATAGCTCCGCAAGGAATATTGTTTGTATAAATAGTCTTTGAAATGACATCAACAACAGGGACATTATATGCACCGGTTGAATGACCTGCTGCTCTTTCAAGCACCTTCATTCCCACAGATGCATAGGCACCTGTATCGCCTATAATCCTTGCCTTTACGGCAGTTAATATTCCGTTTTTATCGCAACCGACTTCATAATCCAGAAATAAGGGATGTCTTTTCGGATGACACATTATTGATTCATCGCGTGTATAAGCAAGCCTGACTGGAGCTTTTAAAAGAAAAGCAAAGAGGGCTGAATGTCCCTGAACGGATAAATCTTCTTTGCCCCCGAATCCGCCGCCATTTGGTACAAGAATAACATTTACTTTATCTTCGTGTAAACCGAGTATTTGAGAAATTTGTCTTTGGTCTTCATACACACCCTGACTTTGAGAATAGACGCGGACTCCGTCGTCGCCAAGAGGCAGGGCTACGGCACATTCGGGTTCGAGATAGGCATGTTCAATAATCTGTGTTTCGAAAGTACGTTTAACTTTATAATCCGAGTTACGGATTACTTCATCTGCATTTCCGCCTCTGTTGATAATACATTCATCAAGAAGATTTCCCTTTGTATGAATTTTTATATCGCTTTCTAAAGCTTTATGAACATCAGTAAGAGGTTCGAGAACTTCGTATTCAACTTTTATTTTTTTAACGGCTTCTCTTGCATTTTTTTCATTATCGGCAACAACTCCGGCAAGAACATCGCCTATATAATTTGTAGTTTCGCCTTCGGCAATCATAACTTTCCAATCATCAACTATAAGTCCGATATTTCTTTTGCCGGGAATATCCTTTGAAGTAAATATTTTGACAACACCATTTGAACTTTTGGCTTCCGAAAAATCAATTTTTTTTACAATAGCTCTCGGATGGTCACTGAATTTTAAAGCGGCGTATAGCATTCCCGGAAATTTTAAGTCAGCCGTAAAAGGTCTTTGTCCGATTGCAGTTTCGTAAGCCATATATTTGGGATAGCTTGTTCCGACTTTACCCGTATGAATTTCTTCTTTTGGTTTATCTTTGTTTGCCAATACTTTTGAAGCGTGCTCGATTGCATCAATAATTTTTATATATCCGGTACATCTGCAAAGATTAAATCGCAATGCTTCTGCAATTTCTTTTCGTGTAGGAGAAGGATTATTTTCAAGCAGTACCTTTGTTCTCATTAAAAAACCCGGAGTACAGAATCCGCATTGAACTGCGCCTTTTTCCACAAATATTTTTCCGAGTGTTTCTCTTAATGTTCCGGGAAGTCCTTCGAGCGTGATAACATTTCCGCCGTTTACTTTTTTCATCGGAGTTTCGCAGGAAAGAACAGCTTTACCGTTAAGCTCAACCATACAGGCACCGCAGGCACCCTGAGCGGAACAGCCGTCCTTTGCGGAAATAATACCTTCATTCAAACGAAGATAATTTAACAACGAGAGATTTTCATCTCCGTCGAAAACTTTTTCCTTATTATTTAAAATAAATTTTACAGACATTTTAGATTCCTACAACTTTTTTAAAGTTTTCTATATCGGTATCGCCTTCAGTATTTATCAGTAAGATATTTGATTTTTCATTAATACACAATTTATTTTTTGCTTCTTTTAAATTACCATCTGTGCATAACGCAATAAGTCCGGCAAGACCTGCGGCTCCTGATTCTCCGGAAATGATTTTTTCATCACCCTGTTCCGGATAATAATACTGACGCATTGCTTTCTCCGCATAATCGTCTGTTACTGCGAGAAAAAAGTCCATTCCTTCTTTTAATATTTTCCAGGCAAGCGGCGAAGGGATACCGCAGTTTAATCCTGCCATTATTGATTCCTGTTTTCCTTTTGTAGGAATGGCTTTGCCGTTACCGTTTTTTATTGATTCAAGAAAGCAGTCGCAATCTGTAGGTTCAACGCTAATAAGTTTTGGTCTTTTGTCTTTGTATTTCAAGACGTTGTGAGAAGTGCCTGCCGCCGAGAGACCTCCAACGCCGGATTGGAGAAAAACGAAATCGGGCGAGGGAAGGTTTTGCAAATTCATTTGTTCGTCGGCTTCTTTAAAGATTGTAGTGTAACCAAGCATTATATAGCCGGGTATTTCCATATAGCCGGGATAAGCTGTATCGGAAATTACCTGCCATCCGTTCTTTGCGGAATCTTCGGCAACCTTTACAACGCAATCATCAAAGGTTCCGTCAATCAAAACAACTTTTCCGTTTTCTGTTTTTATATTTTCAATACGTGATTTAGCTGTGTTTGAGGGCATATAAATAACCGATTTTTGTTTCAGTTTGTTTGCGGTCCAGGCAACTGCTCTTCCGTGGTTTCCGTCTGTTGCGGCACAGAAAGTAAATTCGCCGAGTTTTCTTTTTATATCGGCATTGAAAAATTCTTCGGGACTTAATTCACTGCCATAGTTATTTTTCCACTTTTTATTTATTGTTCTGAATATTGCATAAGAAGCTCCAAGTGCCTTGAATGCTTTAATACCAAACCTGTGAGATTCATCTTTCGCGTATATGTTTCCAACGTTTAATTTCTTTGCAAGTGAACTAAGAGATATAAGCGGGGTTGGATTATAGCCGGGAATTGATTTATGAAAACGGAGCATATCATTTGTTTTGAGAAATGAGTATTCCTCACCGCTCCAGTCGGGATTTGGGTTGTAGTATGGGTTATGAGAGAATAAGTTTGTAAAGTTTATCAAGTTTATCAAGTTGAAAGTTTGTCAAGTTTGTCAAGTATGTAAAAAAAGGTAATCGGGTAAATTTATCAAAAGCACGCTCATCACAGCAGGAATATATAAATCCAATGAATCATTTCCGGGAATTTCAAATGTGTCAATATTAATTTTGTGTTCCGTGTTATTTGTTTTATATAAGAAATATTTTTCAAATGAGGATAATTCATACAGAGAGTCTCCGGTTTTATATTTAATTGATTTGATACCGTTTGATTTATTTAAAAAATATCCTTCTCCATATTTTTGGAAATCATCTTCATTAAGATAAATTCCGGGTTTATCTTTATAAGGGCTTCCGCTTGTAGGACAGAACGTAGTGCAGTTTCCGCATTCGTTACAAAAATCACGGATATTAATAATCTGAGTTTCCTGTTTAACGGAAAAGGTTTTACCGTTTATAAAGTATTTAACGGGTTTTATGTCGAAAGAAATATTTGCTCTATTGGGGCAAACGGTTACGCAGACATTGCAAACGGTATCACAATAAAGACAGCGGGAAGCCTCCTCCTTGCACATATCGGGAGTGAGGGTTTGAGTAACGATTTGAAAATTATTTCTTTCGTAGATGTGGGTTTCAATAATCTCTTTTCCAAATATTCTTTTAGTACTTTTGCTTTGCAGCTCATCTTTGGAAATGTTTTTTCTGATTTCAAGTAAATCTTCCGGAGAATTTCCTTTTACTTTTTCTATAATTTCGTGAGCAGTTTTTTTACCGTCTGCAATTGCTTTAATTAAAGTAGATGCACCTCTTAAAGCATCGCCGCCGAGGAATACATTTTCAAATTGAGTTTCATAAGTATCGGGGTGTTTTGTTCTTAGAGATGAAATGAATCCTGAAGCAACGTCCTGACCAATTGCGGGAATTATAGTATCGAATTCAAGTTCAATTTCAGAGCCGGGAATTTCAACAGGCTTTGCTCTTCCGCTTTCATCCTTCGGACCTAATTGCATTTTAACGCAGGTAAGTTTTAATACGGGATAATTAATTTTCAGAGGTGCTGTAAGTTCAAGCAGTTCTATTCCTTCCTCGAGCATTGATTTAATTTCATCTTTATCGGCAGGCATTTCATTTTTTGTACGCCTGTAAATAAGTGTAACTTTTGATTTATCGCCTGCAACACGCTTTGCTGTTCTTGCAGTATCAATCGCAGTGTTGCCGCCGCCTATTACTGCAATGTTTTTGCCTATGGATTGAACAGAGTTGGTTTTTACATTTGAAAGGAAATCGAGAGAATCAATAACGCCGTGCGATGATTCTCCGGGAATGTTTAGTTTCTTTGATTTCTGAGCACCGATTGCAATGTAGAGAAAATTATTACTTAGATTTTTTATGAGTTCTTTTATTTGTGAATCGGTTACTTTGTAATTATAATTAATTTTTACTCCGAGACTTTCTATTCGTTTAATATCTTTTTCAATGGCTTCTTTTGAAAGCCGGAAACCGGGAATGACACTTGAAATCATTCCGCCTGCAAAATCTTTTGAGTCGAAAATCTCAACTTCGAATCCTTCAAGAGCGAGGAAGAATGCGGCGGATAAGCCGGAAGGACCGGCACCGATTATGGAAACCTTTGGGGTGTTTGAATGGATACCGTTCGCGTCAAGCCGTGATGCCAAAAAACTCTCCTTCGCGGGAATGGAAAAAGAGGCGGGAATCTCAAAAGCGGGTGAAGCATTTTCGGCAATGAATCTTTTTACTTCGCGGATTAGAAGAGGATTGTCATAATTGATTCGGGTGCATTTCGTCTGACATTGGTGGTCGCAAATCATTCCTGTAACAGACGGGAAAGGATTGCTTTTCATAATAACTTCAAACGCTTTGTCAATTTCACCAATTGAAGCATAATACATATATTCGGGAATATCCTGACTATCCGGGCAGGTATAGACACAAGGGGCTTTTATGCAATCGAAAGCAGGAAGCGGGCGAGAGGTTTTTATATTGGTATCGGGATAGAAAGATTTATGGTATAATTTATTTTTTATTACGCTGTCGGCATATTTGTTGAGGTTGTTTAGCTTTGCTTCTTTAAGAGATGTGGTGTTTCCTTTTGCGAGGATGAATTCATCTGTTGAAGCGGCAGAGAATTTTTTAAATTCGGATTTTATATTTTCGAGATACTGGAGCTGACGTGCATAGCCGCCGGGCTTGAGCAAGTCTGAGCAAACCGTTACGGGCTTAATTCCGCAAGCAAGGATTTCGGAGATGTTGAAGCAATCTGCTCCGGCGGAAAATGAGATATCGAGTTCACCGTTGAAATCGTTTTGAAGTTTGCGGGCAAGTGAAATGCTGATGGGGTGCAAAGCTCTTCCGCTCATATACATCATTTTTTCGGAAGGCGGGAAAACTTTTTTGTGGTTGAGAGATTCGAGAGTGTTTGTGAGTTTTATCGAGAAATCAATATTATTTTCGGCGGATGATTTTTGAAGAGAGTTTATGAGTTTAATTGCATCGGGATATTTAAGGTCGTGAGCGAAGGCTTCGTCGGGAACGATGGTATCGAATCGCAGTTTATTTTTTAAGATATCTGTCAGGGTTTCTTTGCCAAGCAGGGTTGGGTTTAATTTGACAGTGGTGTGAAGTTTTCTTTTTTCAATAAAATATTTTGCAATGCTTTCGATTTCTTCAGGGGGGCAGCCGTGCATAGTTGATATGGTGATATTATCGGAAATTGTGTTGGGGATTTTTATTTTATGCAGGTTTGGATAGAGCTTTTCGAGTTTGTTTAGTTTTTGGTTTTTGAGTTCGGCGGCATTTGACATAAGGTTGAGGAAGTCCTGAACGTTGGGTTTAAGGATTCCTTCGAGGTTGTAGCCGACACTCATATTGAAGATGCAGTTGCCGGGGTAAAGAAAATCTTCAAGGATATGAATTATAATCCAGGCATCGAGGTATTGCTCAAAGGATTGTTGGAGTTTGAGTTCCTGAGACCATTCGCAGTTGTAGCCTTCATCTTCCATATCAATGCAGGGTTTGGGGACGTTAAGTTCGTCAAGGGTTTGAACGGTTTTAAGTTCAATGTAACGTGAGCCGGTGAGATATGCTGTGATGATATTTTGTGAGAGTTGAGTATGCGGACCGGCGGCAACACCGATGGGAGTGTCGAGCGTTTTGCCGTAGCGACGGGTTTTGAAAACGTCGTTTGGGTTTGGATGGAAGAAGAGGTTTTTTGAGATTCCAAAAATGGAGTTAGTTTTGTATTCTTCGAGAATCCATTTGAGGAGGTTTTGTATGGGCAGTATTTTGAGGTCTGAGGTTGACGTTGGTTTAGGTTGTTTAGTTTGAAAGAGCTTTGGAATGAAGTAAGAGCAAGAACGTTGGAACGATTTAAAAACTTGGAACACGGATGACGCGGATTTGACGGATGGTCGCGGATTATTTTTATAGCAAAGAGAAAGAACGTTGGAACGATTTAAAAACTTGGAACACAGATAACACAGATTAGACGGATGGTCGCGGATTTTTTTTATAGCAAAGAGCAAGAGATTTAGAGCGATGTAAAAGCAAGAACTGTAGAACGATTGAAGAACTTTGGAACGATTGAAGAACTTTGGAACACAGATAACACAGATTTGACAGATGAGCACGGATTTTTTTTATAGCAAAGAGCAAGAGATTTGGAACGAATCAAGAGCAAGAACTTTGGAACGAATCAAGAGCAAGAACTTTGGAACGAATCAAGAGCAAGAACTTTGGAATGATTGAAGAACGTTGGAACACGGATGACGCGGATTTGACGGATGGTCGCGGATTAGAAAAACAAGCTATCGCCGCGGATGGTTACGGATTAAAGCAGATGAGAGATGATGAACACAGATTTTTTTTATAGCAAAGAGCAAGAGCTTAGAAACGAATTTGCATTCCAAAGCCGGAGCTTTGGAATGAGAATACTACGACAAAGGTTTATCTGCCGGCCATAGTAAGAGCCATGATGGCTTTTGCAGTGTGGAGGCGGTTTTCAGCTTCGTCGTAAACGATGGAGATGTTTTCGTCGTCAATGATTTCGTCGGTGACTTCACGGTTTCTATCAGCAGGAAGAGCGTGCATAAGTTTTACATTTTTATCGGCGAGTGAGATTCTTTTTTTGTCGCAAATCCAGTCTTTATATTTTTCGAGGTTTGAAGACATTTCTTTTTTGCAGGCGTCTTCGTTTGAAAGATAGTCGTCCATTGAGTAATGTCCGAAGCCGCCCCAGTTTTTGGGTATGACGATGTGAGCACCTTCGAAGGCTTCATCCATATTGTTTGTGAAAGAGATTTTTGAGCCGGAGAGTTCAGCGTTTTTCTTTGCCTGTTCAACGATGTCTTTGCTGAGAGGAAATTCTTTTGGGTGAGCAACGGTAACATCGAGTCCGTAACGCGGGAAGAGGAGAATCTGAGTTTGCGGAACGGAGAGGGGTTTTGCGTGAGACTTTGCATAAGCCCAGGAGACAGTGACTTTGAGCCCTTTTGGGTTTTTGCCGAAGTATTCGAAGATGGTCATAAGGTCAGCGAGTCCCTGGAAGGGGTGATAGACATCATCTTGCAGAGACATAACGGGAACGGTAGCGTGTTTAGCCATTTCGTTGAGGTATTTATTTCCGATGCCGTAGAAGCAGTTGCGTGATGCGATGCCGTGACCCATTCGTGAGAGAATGATGGAAGTGTCTTTTGCGGATTCGCCGTGAGAGAGCTGCATTTTATCTTCGGTGAGGTCGTGAGCGTGGCCGCCAAGCTGAGTCATTCCTGCTTCCATAGAGTTACGGGTGCGGGTTGACTGTTCAAAGAAAATCATAAATAGAGTTTTATCGGGGAGGAAGCGATGCGGTTCGCCTGATGCAAATTTTCTTTTGAGGTCGAAGGAGAGATCGAAGACAGTATCGAGTTCCTGATTAGACCATTCTTCGTGGTTGATGAAATGTTTTTTTCCGAGTATAGTTTTCATAGTGTTATGATTTTAAATTTTAATGTTTAAAGCAATTGCGGCATAGAAGGCGGAAGCGATGACTAAGTCATTGACAGGAATTTTTTCGTTGGGTGCGTGAGCGAGGATTTCATTTCCGGGTCCGAAGCCGATGGTTGGGATTTTGTATATGCCGTTTGTGACGACAGCATTTGTGGAGAAAGTCCATTTATCAATGAGGGGCTCTTTGTTGAAGAGGTGTTTGTATGAGTCGAGAGCGGTTTGAACGAATGGATGATTTTCTTCGAGCTTCCAGGTTGGGTAGTATTTTTCCATTCCGTATTCGATGCCTGTGTAAGCTTTGGTTTTGTATTGGAGAACGGAGACTTTTGGCGGAGGCGGAACGGGTATGGATTCAGCCGGAGAAACGGGATTGATATTCTGAGAAAGGAGAGTTTCAATTTCTTTGACGGCGGACTCTTTGGTTTCGCCCCAGGTGAGACGGCGATCGAGATGGATTTTGGCATAGTCGGAGACGGCACAAAGAGACGGGCTTGATGAGATAAATTCGGAGACGGTGACGGAGCCTTTACCGAGGAAATCATCGGAGGGGAGATTTTCGTTAAGGCGTTCGAGGGCGAGGCAGGTTTTTGAAGCGAGATAGATAGCGTTGATGCCGCGTTCGGGAGCGGAGCCGTGAGAAGAGATTCCGTTGAATTCGATATTGATTTCCATACGACCGCGATGACCGCGATAGATGCTGCAGTTAGTCGGTTCGGTGATGACGACAAAATCGGGTTTGATTTTATTTTCTTCGATGATATATTTCCAGCAGAGGCCGTCGCAATCTTCTTCCATAACGGTGAAGGTGAAGTAGATTGTGAGGTCGTTATTTAAGTTTAGGGATTTGAGAATTTTACCTGCAGTAATCATAGCGGCGGCACCGCCTTTTTGGTCAACGGTACCGCGTCCGTGCACGAAGCCATTTTCGATGAGTCCGGAGAATGGGGGGAGATTCCAATTTTCGAGGTTTCCGGGAGCAACGGTATCGATATGGGCGTCGAATGCGAGGATTTTTTTGCCGGAGCCAATTCGGGCGATGACGTTACCGAGGGGGTCAATAAAGACTTCGTCGAAGCCGGCTTGCAGGAGTTTATTTTTTATTTCGAGGCAGACATTTTTTTCGCCAGTGCTGAGCGATTGGATTTTGACAATATCAGAGAGATTGGAGGCGGTGAAGCCCGAGAGTTCGTTAGCAAGGTTGAGGATTTTGTCGAAGGTTTCTTTATTCATATTTAAAAATTAAGTATTGCAAAAATATGATATTAAAAGAAAAGAAGCAGTGCAAATGTAAAAATGCGGATGTTAGTGATTTAATTTTAACTAAAAGGACTTATATATATGATAATAAAAATTTCAATTGATTATTATTTTTTTTCGCTATAATTTATTTTCAGATGGGGCGGTTGTAATAATTTGTTACCCTGATTAAATATTTTTAAAAATAAAAGTTATTTTAGATAATTTTCTAAATTTAAAGGGGCATTATGTTAGCTCAGAGTAAAGAAAATAAAGATTTAATAAAAAAAGAAGTTTTAAAGATTCTGGTTTTGCTCGGAATACTTGTCGTTCTTTTGGTATTAATGTAATTAATTAACAGCGTGAATAATATATTGCAGTTTTTCCATTTCCTGCGATACTCTCACTTTTTCTATAGATTCCATTCGTGTTTCATATTAAATAATTATTTATTTAGTTTTTTAATACCTAAGAAATTCAGGGCTTGTTTAATAAATAATGGTTTGACCGGAACATAAACAGTTGCCAATGGATTTCCTGCGTATCCTTTTTCGTTGTAAATATTAAAGAATTCATCGTCATAATAAATAAAAGCCGGTTCACCTGTTGGGATATAAATAGAATTTGGAATATATTCTTTATAAATATATCCAAAAGCCTGTCCAACATCTTCGGGTCCCCGCTTTATAATTTTTATTGCTACATATTTTCCGGCAGGCAGTGTTAGTTTGGTCATTTCGTGCGGAGCATTGTCGGTTTTGGAGACTTCAACACCCATTGTGTAATTAAAATCGGGGTTGTCCTTTTTCATCTCAAATACGCAAAGTTGATTTGTGTTTAGCCGGTCGGGGATTTGTTCGAGTTTTCCTTCTTCCAGTACATTGTGGAAAAATGGGGGTATCTCGGTTTTGTTCCTGTCATCTTTAAAGCTGGTTTTCAATGTTATTCCAACGATTGACATTTCAGGTTTTTCAATGATTTTAGTTTCCATTTTATTTGTTGTGTTGTTTGAGTTAATATCAGATTGTTGACTTATTCTAATTACAATATATATTGCTGCAATTAGAAAAATTACTGAGGTAATTATGATTGTTTTTGTTTTCATTTTTATCATTTCTAAATTTTTTGATATACAAAATTAAAAAAAAATTAGAGAAATGCATTTGCCATATGGCAAATAATCAAAACCTTTGTTTTCTGATTCGGCTAAGCGAACTTTGAGTTATTCGCAGAAAAGATGCTATGTACTTTAAAGGTACTTGCTGTGCTAATAATGGATGGTGTTTGACAAAATGGCGGTATTGGGAAGCAGAATCTCCGATAAGCAAGAATTCGCGTTTTTTAATCATTTGGTTCATAGCCCGGATACCCCCTGCTTTCATCAGATATTCCCATTAGATCGGAAGAGCACACGTCTGAA
>CALKAJ010000016.1 GCA_937983305.1 uncultured Ignavibacteriota bacterium
CACTATTGATAATCTTTCTATAATGGTAGTCCCTTAATAACTTCTCGAAAAGTTCTTTGAAATGTAAATTTATGAAATGAGTTTTCAAAGCATCTACTTTAGCAAATGGAGAGAGAACTTCAATTCTTTCATCATTATTTTTTTTGATTAAAAATCTGTTGTCGATCTCAAAATTTTTAAGATTGTCAGCAAATACTTCTATAATGAAAATTCCAAAAGATTTCTTAACTAAAACAAAATTTGGAATATCACCGTTAAGAAAAGGTTTATAAAACAATTCGTAGGAATCATCAAAGTCCTTAAACAGTTCTATAACTTTCAATTCTGCTTCTGTTGGGTTCTCCTTAAGTATTTGGAGATATTCTGGATAATATTTTGCCATATCAATTAACCCGTTGCTCTATAATATTTTGAATGTTAATAGGTAATTTATCAAGAAAATTATAACCAGTAGAATTCTCAATAGCACGAACAGAAGTTCTATATTTTTCCCACTTATCAGACCTTACACCTTCAATATTAGGCATAACAACCGAGATGATTTGTGTGCTTTCATTCACATCCAACAGCGATTGTCCTTTTTCTAAAACAACAACTATTTTGAAGCAACTATCAGGAACAACAATTTGATTACCTATGGTGGTTCTTTTTCTATTTATGCCACCAGCTATTACATAAAGTAACTTATTATATTTCTTACATAAGTCTTCACAATGATATTCAAGGTTTAACCAAACCCCACGATTAAGGTCTGGTGTTTGAGGAATAATATTTGTTAATATGAAGGTAGATTTATTGTCTTCAATCGTTTTAGTTCTTTCTTCTGACCTTACTAAATGCCCTCTATCGTATCCTGAATTAGTATAGTCTGAGTGCATCACCCTATAAAACCCAATTGGCAAAGTTGTGTCGGTAATAAAATTCCCAGAATATCTATCAACATCTCCGAACCAATCAGAATTTAATTCCCAAGAAACCCAATTGGGAATATTTAAAACTTTGTTATAACTTAATACATATTGACTTCTTACTATTAAATAATCATCGGTAGTATCAGCATCAAACGGAACTCCAAGACTTACGTGTGTGCTTTGAATGTTATAAGGATTAGTATTATTGTCTGGTGGATTAATTGAGCTATCAACTGGTGAAGCACAAGAAATCATTGTTATCAATAAGACTGTCAGTGTTGTTAGTTTGATTATTCTCATGTTTTTATCTCCTTAACTACTTGAGTTACAACTCCTAATATTTTAAATTCATCTTCTTGAACTTCAACTTTGTTGGAATTGTCTTTACCAGACATTAACCAGACCTTACCGTTTTTTTTGTAGAACTTCTTAACTTGGATTTTAGATTGATAATTGACAACAACATTTTGCCCATTTAAAGGATTACTTTTTTTCCTAACAATAATACCAAAAGTATCGCCATTAACATTATCAAACAAATCATTTCCCTTAACTTTACAAAAGAAGTATTCACTTTCTGATTCAAAGCAACTTTCTATAACTGTTGGTTCTTGATCTTGGAGACCATTCTTTCTGCTTAAAACTGCAGGGTGGTTAAGTATTTTATGAATGTCGCCATTTAACTTATTGTGATTAAACGGTAAAGTAGTCTTGTGTTCGCTGAAAACATTTTGAAAATCCTCGTTTGCTTGAATATATAGAGCTATTTCATTTAAGGCATCTCTCACAAAAGATGCGTTCCTACGGGATGCTTCCTTTTGCAACAAGTCTAATATTTTGCTTGATTTAACATAACCTTGATGCTCCTTGATTAGAAGGTTCTTGGTTAAGTAATACAAATCATTATCATCTGCTATCATTATATATTCATCATAAGTCATCTTTAGCTTCTACCATTTATTTTCTTTAAGTTATAAATTACAACGCCCAGAACTTGAAAGTTATCTTCAGGATTAACAACAATCGGGTCATAATCCATATTTTGAGAAAGCAGAATAGTTTGACCATTAACAGGCTTATAGGTCTTGATTAGAAAATCACCATTTAGGTGTGCAACGATAATATCACCCTTTTGAGGTTGTAAATCGTGGTCAATTAAAAGTTTGTCACCTTCGGTAATAACAGGTTCCATACTTTTACCTGTGGCTTCAATAACATATCCATCTTTTGCTTTCTTGGCAACAGATTCAGGAACATCGTGGAATTCATATCCATCGTCATAAGGATTCCCAAATCCACAAGAAAAAGCAGAAATAAGTGAAGGTAATTTCACAAAATTTTCAATAGGTTCTGCATAAACTACTAAAGTTTCCATTTATTCTCCATTTCAAATATTTTACATTATTTGGTTTTTTGACCTGCCAGAGCTTGTTGAAGAAGTTCCTTTATATCTTCACGCAAAAGCACACGGAGGTCTTTGACGAAAGGCACTTGAACCATTTTCTCATAGGTAATAGAATGGATTTCTTCTTGTTCGGAATCCGGCATATTAAGTTTTTCACGGATTTTCTTGCCCGATTCATTCATAGCAAGCATCTCTCCGTTCCCGCTTATTAGCCAATCAATTGAGCAACCAGCATTATAAATCTTTTCTACAGATTCCGCACCGGGTACTTTTTTGCTTGCAAACCACATAGAGACAGTGCTTGGACTAACGCCACAATCAGCAGCGAAATCTCTTATTTCATCGTAGGCAGCTACAACGAAAGTCTTTAACCGTTTCCCAAATTCCATTTCCATTTTGTCTTAAACCTAATTAATTCAAAAAAAGTTCAAAAAAAATTGAAAATTTTGAAAAAATCTCTTGTAATTTATCTCAAAATTAACTATTTTTGTATTAGTTAAATTTACATTTTTGTAAATTCGACTCATTCAAAAATAGTAAAATTTTGGAATTATTACAAGAACAAAATGAGGTTGATATGAAAAATAATATTGGAAGACCCAAAGGTGAGAAAAAATATCACGTTATGCTCTCTATGAACAAGAAAGAGCATGACATGCTTGTTGCCTTTGCAGAGCTTGAGAAACGCCCAAAGGCAAATGCGGCAGTAATGCTAATAAGGGATTCTTTGCAAGCCTTATTTTCAGGTCATAACAAAACAACTTTGAAGAACTGTTAATTTGTCTATACTTTAATCGATTAAAAAATGAAACAACTAAGACATATAGAATCCGAAACAGAGCTTGGACCTTCTGAAGTAGCCAAAGTCTTAGAAGTAGCATATTCAAAAGCTAAAAAACTTATGGAGACAAATGAAATCCGCTCGTGGGTTGATACAAATGCAAGCGATGGCAGGAAGTATCTAAAAACCCTATATCGTGAAGTTTTAGCTTACCATGAAAGGAAACTTGAAATGCGTGATTTGGAAATCAAGAAGCCAAAGCAAAACAAATTGGTAAGAAGCAGACAAGAATCTGCAGTATTGTCAAATAAATCTATTGAAGAATTTTTCAGAACTGAAATTTTTGCCTCATAGAATAACTATGAGCTATTTATAAATAATGTAAGGATAAACTTATGCAAAATGCAGAATCAATCGAAAGGCTTACCGAGATTAAAGAGCAAATGCTTGAATTACTCGAAGAAGCTAAAGACCTTCTACCTGAAGGTATGACAAAAGAACGTGCTAAATGTTATTGGTACGCTCATATCAAAACAGCTATTCTTAAAGAACACGAATTTTTAGGTGGTTCTTTAGTAACTGTAGATGATACAATTTCAGAACTTGGAGAAGATTCAAAGGAGTATGAATAATGCAACTAATCTTCACTTGCAACTCGAATGAAGACTTTGACAGGATGAAACTTATCATCAGTAAATCAAAGTTCAATGCAGATGCCTTGAATTATGAATATCGTTCTTTGTGTTTCCAATGCCGAGACAGACAGGATGCAAATGCATTGGAATTGAATCTTCTCCAAATAGTTAGTGACAATGATATTTCAGGATACTTTGAGTTGGAGGAAAAATGAGAAGGTTATTTAGTCAAACCGATGAACCATCAACTTGGTTTTCAGAAGAAGAAGATTGGAATACTCCAGACGGTAAAGTAATAGCAGTATGGGAAGGATGTATTTTAAAAGAAAAAGAATACTCCGATTTTATAAGCTTTGTCAAAAATGAAATTGATTCAGATGTTGAGCCAATTGGAAGTTTCAAGACAGCAGAAGATAGGTCGGTTTTTGTTTTCTTGGTCAAAACCAATGTAGCACGATTCTCCACTTGGCGATTCAGATTACCGGGTATGCGTTGGTGGTTCGATATGTTTTGGGATGTAAACGGCGGTAGGAGTGTTTCCGAAATGGAAATAGTCCCTATCATAGCAAAATTAGGTTTGAAAATCAATGGAGTAACCCAAGATGTATATGATGAAGTTGAATCCTGAACAAGTATCAGATATGTATGAAATCCGTGAGAACCTGCGTGAGCAAGGTATCAGAAAACCTATAACTTGGCAGGTAAGAGAAGCAATCGCAGATTACATTAGCAAGAATAAAAACGAAAAAATCCCTTTGACTGGTACTCAAAAGGATTTTAAAAATCATTATAATTTTCAACTACAAAAATAAGGAGAATTTTCCTATGGAACAAACAAATTTTTCTAAAATTGACTTGGGTTCTTTGGTAAAAGAGCTT
Organism: uncultured Ignavibacteriota bacterium; assembly: GCA_937983305.1. Lineage (GTDB taxonomy): Bacteria > Bacteroidota > Ignavibacteria > Tepidaquicellales > Tepidaquicellaceae > DSSM01. Next base: position 4,612 of record CALKAJ010000016.1, read on the forward strand.
GAGAGTCAAAAGCTAAGGAAGAAGGACTTAATTGTTCCTTCTACCTCACTCAAAATGATAGAAGGGAAACTTGCTTTGACTGATTCAAAACCAGACAAAGAATTATTCAACCTTTTATCAAATTCGGGAATCACAATATCGAATGATTCGCAAACCGACTATTTCGATATTACAGATTCTTGCCACGCTCAAATATCAGACAAACTTGGTATTCCTGGCAGATATTATGAAAGACTTCGTAAAGAAGCAGTTGATATGCTCGACTATAATGTTACTGAGTGGCTAAACCGAAAACCTGCTAACTACTTCCTAAGAAGCTTTGTAGATAACAACGGAGGTAGTGGTATAGCAAGAGCTTTCTTATCTGACAGATTCAAAGTAATTGACCATTTAGACATATTAATAACAGCTCTTGAAGCTATAAGACAATCCGACCAGAAAGTAATTATTGATAGTGCAGATTTGACAGAACAAAGAATGTATGTTAGGTTTATAGCACCGGAGATAGTTAAGTCAGCACCGGAACTACTCAGAAATTATAAAGTTCCTTACGGTTCAAACAACGATAGTGGTTTTGGGGTTTGTTCAGGTTTTATCCTCTCAAATTCTGAAACAGGGCACGCAACATTCACAATAGCACCACGATTAATGGTATTAGCTTGCCGAAATGGAATGATCCTCCAAAAGGATAAAATTGCCGAAAGACATCTTGGAACTAAAATGGAAATCGGCAGTTTTGATTGGAGTGAAAACACGAGGCAGAAAGAACTTGAACTAATTCAATTCCAAGTAAAAGATGCCGTGAATGCTTATCTCTCAGAAAACTACCTTGGAAATGTTCTTGATGATATGTCATTGAAAGGATCAAAAGTATTGGAACATCCCGTAGATGCTATTCAAAATATCAGTCTATCATTGAACTTTTCAGAAGAACGCAAGAATGAACTTTTGAACTACTTTATTCAAGGTGGTGATACAACAGGTTTCGGTGCAGTTCAAAGCATTACATATCTTGCTCAAAAAGTTCAACCTGATACCAGATATGAACTTGAGACTGCTTCGGTGAGTATTCTAAACAATATAGAAACCTATGACAGACCAGCAGTTAAGCATTATCAACAGCTAACAATGAATTAGGAGATTGAGATGAAACCTTTGAAATTAAAGAAATTCAATTACTTATCTCCATTTGAGAAAAGAACACTCGACAAATTAGTCATAACAGGCTTATATATAGCAATAGCGTTGCTTTTAATTTCAGTTTTTTTAATAAAATCAGGAGTAAATTAATATGTTTAAAATAGTTAAATCAGACGAACCCTTAATCGTTGAAACAGTCAACATTCTTATTTACGGAGAACCTGGTTCAGGTAAAACCAGCTTAGTAAATACGGCTGAAAGCCCTTTAACATTGGATTTTGACAAAGGCGTTCACAGAAGTGATTTCAGGAAGGATGTTCTTGTTATCGAGAGCTGGAAGCAGATAAACGATAATATTGGAGAATTAATAAAGACATTCGGCAGTTACAATACTGTAATCAGATCTGAAGAGCACACGTCTGAACTCCAGTCACGAATCACCATCTCGTA
>CALKAJ010000017.1 GCA_937983305.1 uncultured Ignavibacteriota bacterium
TCCTGAAAAGCGGCAAGTGAAGGGTTGTAATATCCCGAAACATCACCAAAGACATCGGAAACCATTGCATTGCCTTTTGCAAGCCCTCTTGCTCCAAAGCCGTATCTTGAGAAAGCACCCGCATAGGAACCGGATTGAGAATAAGCGGAAGCAAATGTAATAAGGGAAATGAGAACTGATAATATTATATTTTTTAATTTCATTATTCTGATTTAATTACCTTAATAAAAGAATTTTACCCCAAACGGGTTTATCATCATCAACTTCAATTCTGTAGAAATACACTCCATTGGAAACTATTGCACCTTTATCATTTGCACCATCCCAGCTTGTAAAAAGTTCGTCGGGACTTGTTCTTGTTGCATTCTGAATAACAGTTCTAACGGGGTTCATACCGAAGTCAAATATTTTGATTGTAATCTTAGAAAGATTCTTTCCTGTTTTATAAAAAATTCTCGTAACTTCTCCGGGCGGTGAAAATGGATTTGGCGCCGCATAAGTTTTCACGTCAGAGCTTAAGTCTATAGTTTCAATTGCTCTGAATATTTTCCATTTTGAGGGCCAGCCGATTCCGGATTCCGTAAACCTGATTAATCCGTCAGCACTACCGATTAGAACAGTATCGCTTAAATTTCCCGCAGAATAAAACTTAGTGCTTCTCACTGCATCTTTTGTAACCTCGTCGTAAATTAAAGGAGCTTTCGACCAATCAAAAATTCCATAATCAGCCCTATACAAACCATCATCAGTCAAACCGTAAACTATATTGCTGAATGAGCCAACACCATTAGGTGAAATATTAGTTAAAGTGTAATTCCAATTGTAACCAAAATTTGAGGAATAACTCAAAGAGCTGACCTCATTTATATCTTCTGCTTTTCGTGTAGCCGCCCAGAGGATTGTTGAATTCTGGAATCTTTGAATATGGAAATTCACAACAAAATTGCCTCCAACTCTGCCCGTACCCGTTCCTGAGTTTTGATAATTATATTTTCTCCAGTTAATTCCCCAGTCTCTTGAAATATTTATTCCATCGGCAGTCCCAACCATAATAACGGAATCGTTAACTGCTTCAACGGTAAAAGCCCTGTGATTCAGGTTTCTTCTCGGGTCGAGAGAAAAATTATAACCGGTTGCGGTAACATAAATGCTGTCAAGTTCATCAGGTGGAAGCAGAACTCTAAGCCAGCTTTGACCGTAGTCGGTTGATTTTCTAAGACCGCCTGCAAATGAAGAAATCCATATTGTATAATTGGAAAGGTCATTTTTTGTTTTTGTAACAGCTATGTCGTAGCTCAGATTTTGCTGAGGCACTACAACGGGCAATGAGTAAAGAACATTTGAGCCGTAAACAATATTTGTATCCGATTGAGCGTCAATAGGCTGTCCATAACTGTTCCAGCTGATTCCTTTGTCGGTTGATACTTTAATGCCGGTACCAACAGCAACTGATTCACCGCTGATTTCCTGAGTGATTGCAGTTGCAACTACAACAACATTATCTTTAATTATAAAACCGGAGACATCATCATCGCCAAAGGGCTGAACTCCAAAATAATTCTGGAAAGATTGAAGCCTGTTTAAAGTTCTCATTATTCCGCTGCCTGTAGAAAACCAGGTTGTATCTCCAAAAGGAAAAATATCTGTAATGAAATTACTGACAGGGTATTTTGAACTATTAGGATTTGCAATAATTGCATTTGGAGAAGAAAGGGGAGTGATATTTGAGATGTATCTTTTAAAATCTTTATTTAAAATTTTAAAATCCAGATTTTCCCTTATAACCTGCGAGCCGGCATTTTGGGAAATCAGAAATAAAACTGCTATTATTAAAATTTTTCTTATCATTTCTTGTTTTTATGGATTAGGTCTGACAAATTTTATTGAATCTTTAAAGAAATCGCTGATTGCACCTGAATTATCTGTTGCCTGAAAAAAGTACTTGAAATATCCGTAAGAAGAATCGGCATTTGAAGGCAAAACAGGATTTGTAAACTTATATAATTCGAAATTATTGGCTTCTCTTGTCATAGGAATTCTTCCTAAATAATTCCCTGAAGGTCTGTAAGCATCGAAGTAAACATCCTTAATATCACACGAGCCGTTAGTATCTTTCACTGTAGCTAAAAGAGTCAAATCGAACTGCCCTGTAGAAGGTCTGACGACGCTATCCGGCATATTAACACCTGCAACATAAGGCGGAAAATTATTTGAGCTGATAACGGAAATATTTGAAATTAAAGTGTTGCTAATCAAGCCGGAATTATTTTCTGCGGAATATCTCAATTTATAAACTCCGACAACAAGGCAGTCAAAAACCGGTTTAGTAATATTGACTGTACAGGAAAATCTGTTATCGCCTGAAGTGGAATCTCCGCCGCTTCCGTTATCGTTCATCTGGAACGAAGAAAGTACTAATCCGGTCAACGGACTGACGACATCGCATTTCACAAAATTAAGAAAACCACCACCGTTTAAATCAACTTTAAGAGAGGTTCTGAAATTCAGAACAGGGTTAAAGGGGTCAACCAAAGCTGTATCTTTAGATTTATACAGGTCTGAGATTATCGGTGAGGCGAGCGAGGGGTCAATAATCGTATCTGACTTTTTTTCACAGGAAGTCAGAGTGAAAACAAACATCGCAACAACAGCTAAATTAATGATTTTTAAGAGTTTCTTGCTCAAAATGTTCATTTATAATTTAAAATAATTTACGAATATAAATCTTTATAAAAAGAGAAAAAAGGTATTAAAAATAAAAATCCATTTACTAAAGCGGTACACTCTGAAAATAACAACTATGCTTTAAAAATGGTTTAAGAAAGGTCTATAAAATAATTTAGTTATGACAATTATATCAAAAACAAATTAAAATATCAACAACAAAGAAAGGAAATAAATAGATGCGAAAGTGTTCAAATTAGAATTTCAAATTAATCTTTTTGAAAAATACCGGCATTCCATATACTAATTTATTTTACTCTTTGGAAAAAGTAAATTTAAAAGGGGCTTCTATTTTAGGAAGCCCCTTTATAAAAAAAATTACTTATTTGCAAATCCGGCATTTGTCTTTATTTTATCAATACAAGCTTCTTAGTTTCGGTAAAATCACCTGATCTCATTCTGTAAAAATAAATTCCTGAAGATAGCCCTTCCGCATTAAAACTTACCTGATATGTTCCCGGTTGCTTGTATTCGTTTACGAGGGTTTTAACTTCTCTACCGAGTAAGTCATAAATGATAATTTTCACAATTCCTGTATTTGGGATTTGATATTTGATATTAGTCTTTGAGTTGAATGGATTAGGATAGTTCTGATTTAATTGATAATCCAAAGGTAAAATATTGTTTTTTCCAACACTATTTGTTTTTATTTTATCCTCATTATTTTCGTATCTTCCATTTACAACTAAAACGAAATCTCTTATATATCCTTGAGGTATATCATTTGCAGGGGTTTTAAAAAACAAATTGATATCACTGGTACTGTCTAACATCACATAATCGTTATCAACTTCTAAAAGCGAGGTTTTTATATCCCCATAGATTGGATTATCCGCTGAATACAAAACCATTGTTTGTTCAATAAATCCGTTATAAAATACAGGAGATGTACACAAAAAAGTATTAGTAAAGTCTCTATTCCAGAAAACATTCACACTATCCAAAAATATATTCTTGCTCACAGGTACAATAATAATTGAGTTTAACTCACGTCTTGCGAAATATTTATTCAAATTGGAAAATTGAAAGTCGTTATTATACGCATTAATGAATCCCGAATAATCACTTTTAGAAGTATATTGACCAACTAATCCACTTCCGTCCATTATAACAGCCACACTATCATCAATAATATTATCCTTCGAATATTTATTCCCAGTTATTGTCTCTAATGTTTCTATTTTTGTTTTTTTATAAATTCTATTAAAATTATTATACATCAATCTGATTTTTTTAAAAGTATAATAATCATCATCAAAATTTGAAGTAATAGTATCACCGTTATTACCAGTGACCGGTAAACACAAACTATCATATTGTAAGTTACA
>CALKAJ010000018.1 GCA_937983305.1 uncultured Ignavibacteriota bacterium
GATGGTGATTCGTGACTGGAGTTCAGACGTGTGCTCTTCCGATCTGATTACAGGGATGCCTGGGTTGATTGTCCGTATAATTTTTATCCAACGCCTTTTCACAAGAAATATAATGAGAAACTCGAAAACAGGATACTGAAATACTCTTCTGCAATAGTTACTATTAACAGAGAGATTAAGGAAATCATATTCAACCGTTATAAAGAAATGTCCGGAGAAAAAATACAAATAATTTCTCAGGGATATGACAACGAGGATTTCATCAATACCGGGGAAAAAGAAAAACCTGCAGGCAAATTCCGCATAACATATTCGGGAAGTTTTTTCAATTTTATGACACCTGAGTATTTTCTGAAAGGACTGCGAAAAGCCATAGATTTGAAACCTGAAATCGAAGAAAGAATTGAAGCAATGTTCCTCGGACTCTTTCCGCCAGAATACGAAGAGCTTATCAAAAAATTAAAACTTGAAAAAGTTGTTACATTAAAAGGATATCTGAATCACGGCGATTGCATTTCATACATCAAATCTTCAGATGCTTTGTGGTTTATGATAGGGGAGAGCAAATGGAGTTATATGATATCCACAGGGAAACTATTTGAATACATTGGAAGCGGAAAGCCGATTCTTGCGTGCGTTCCTGACGGCTCAGCAAAAAATTTACTCAGGCAATACGGCAATTCACTTATTTGCAGTCCCGGAGATATTAATCTGATTTCCGAAAATATTATCAGGTTATATGAAATTTATGAAAGCAAGAATCCTCTTAAATACGATGAAAGTTTCCGGGAAAAATTTGAACGAAGGAAACTAACTTCAGAATTAGCCGGACTTTTTAATAAAATACTATCTCTTCCCGGTTAAATTATAAATTAAATTATATAAAACGTCCTGATTCACCGGCTTGGTGAGGTAAGCATCGGTTAATCCGCTGGTTTTAAATTTTTCATTAAATTCATTGGCAAAAGCAGTTAATATGATTATAGGAATTCTTTTATTTAACCTGGATTCAATTTCTCTGATTTTTTGAGCCGCTTCGAAACCGTCCATTTCCGGCATTTGTAAATCCATAATTATAATGTCAAAATCCGAACTGCTTACCAATTCGCAGGCTTCAACTCCGTTCAGAGCTTCGGTTATTTCCCAGCTTTTTCTTTTTAGCATATGGGAAATAAGAAGCCTGTTAACACTATTATCTTCTACAAGTAATATCTTAATCATCAAACAAGATACAAAAAAAATCGGTATTATATAATATAATAAATATTGTTAATTTTATTTTTTCAATGATTCCTTTGATAACTTTTCGAGCCAGCTTCCTGCAAGCGCCTTGTAAATATTAACGACACTTTTCAATAAGGATGCTTGTGTATCGGCATACTGCAACTGGGCGCTGAACAAAGACCTTTCAGCATCAAGTACTTCAAGATAGCTTGTAACGCCTTCTCTGTATCTTAAATCCGCAAGCTCTTTATATTTCAGCAAAGACTCAACAATATTTTTTTCCATTGCGAGTTGTTCCTGAGTGTAATACCTGTCAGAAAATGCATCTTCTGTTTCTTTAAACGCATTTCTAATTGTCTGGATATAGGTCAGAAGCAGTTCTTTTTTAACGGATTCGGCAACTTTCACCTGATTGGATACTTTACCTCCCGTGAAAATTGGAGCAGTAATACTTCCGCCGATATTCCAGATTCTTGACTGAGGGTCTAATATAGTTGTCAGGTCGTTACTTGCAAGCCCGAGAATGCCGCTTAAAGATATACTTGGATAGTACATAGATTTTACAACGCCGATTTTAGCATTAGCGGATATTAGTTTTTGTTCTGCCTGTTTTATATCCGGCCTTCTTTCAAGCAAAGCAGAAGGTATTCCGGTAGGTATTTCAGGTATAATCAGGTTGTCCAAAACATTAGTTGTTTTGATTTTACCGGGATTTCTTCCGAGTAGTATGCTTATTGCAGTTTCGAGCTGAGATATTTTTTTCTCAATAAATGGAATCTTGGATTTAGCAACCCAGAACTCTGATTCCAGCTGAATTAGTTCAAGGTCAGAAATATCACCTCTTGCAAGTCTTAATTTAAAGAGAAAAATTGAGTAATCTCTTGACTCAACTGTATTATTGGCAATTTCAAGTTGCTTCTTTAACGAAAGTAAATCTATGTATGCAGAAGCAACCTGAGAAGCAATCATTAGTATAATTCCTTTTCTTGATTCTTCTGAAGCGAGCAATTCAGCACTTGCTGATTCTTTAGAGCGTTTGATTTTGCCCCAGATATCTAATTCCCAATCAGCCGATATTCCAATATTAAATATTGCGCGTGTCGGGTTTTTCTCTGTTCCGGTATTCACTGACGAGAACTGTCCGTATGGAGTAGTTGCCTTTCCAAAAATCTGAGGATACATATCTGACTTAGCAACGCCATATAAAGCCATATATTGTTCAACTCGTGAAGAAGCAACCAGAATATTAGTATTTTCTTTTACAGCCGTATGGATTAAATCAGTAAGTACGGAATCCTGAAACAAAGACCACCAGGAAGTATCTGCAATAGAAAGTGATAAACTGTCTGAAATCATTAATGAGTCATCATTAACAAATTCCTTTGGAATATCAAGCTGAGGTCTTTTATAGTCAGGTCCGACTGCACATCCTGCTATAGTAATAAGTAAAAGAGCAATTAAAACATTAATTTTCATTTTCGTCATCTCCTTTCTTTTCATCAATCTCACCGGGAGTAACGTAAACACTGCCTCCTTCAGGTTTTTTGTCCCTGACCATATATTTTTCAACAAAAACAAAAAGCGAAGGAATCATAAAAATTGCCAAAGATGTCGCAATAAGAAGTCCGGAAAATACAGCCATACCCATAACCTTTCTTGCTTCTGCGCCGGCACCCGAGGCAGTGATAAGAGGAATCACACCGAGAATAAATGCGAAAGAAGTCATAAGAATCGGTCTGAGTCTTAAGCCTGCGGCATCCAAAGCCGCTGACATCAGCTCATCACCTTTCTCTTTCTTTTCTTTTGCAAATTCAACAATCAGAATTGCATTTTTAGCGGAAAGTCCAATTAAAGTAATAAATCCAATTTGAGCGAAAATATTATTAACATAACTGTCGCTGAAAAATCTTGAAATCCATAAGCCTATCATAGCTCCGAGAAGAGCAAAAGGAGTTCCAAGTAAAACGCTAAATGGAAGCGACCAGCTTTCATACTGAGCGGCAAGAATCAGAAACACAAAGAACAAAGCAAAAGCAAAAACAATAGAGCCTGAGCCGGCGGCTTTTTCTTCCTGATAAGACATATCAGTCCATTCATATCCCCAGCCTGCAGGTAATTCCTCTTTTGCAACTTCTTTCAATGCATCCATTGTCTGAGTAGATGTAAAACCTTCAGCCGGAGTTCCCGTTATTTCAGCCGACCTGTAGAGATTATATCTGTTTGTAAATTCAGGACCGTAAATATTTTTGAAAGTGACAAGTGTGCTCAAGGGGACCATATCGCCTGCGTTATTCTTGACAAAAAATTGTCCAAGGTCTGTAACTTCATTTCTGTATTCGCCTTCTGCAGACATAAATACTTTATAGACTCTTCCGAACCTGTTAAAGTCATTTACGTAGCTTGAACCAAGAAGTGTACCTAATGTCATATTTAAGTCACTAATACTTATACCCTGTTTCAAAACTTTGTCATAATCTACATCAGCATATATTTGCGGTACATTTGCTCTGTATAAAGTATTAATTGTGCCAATTTCAGGTCTTTGTTTTGCAGCGGCTATAAATTTTTGTGCCATAATGAACAAATCCTGCGGCGTGTTTCCGCTTTTATCCTGAAGCATAAAAGAAAAACCCGCTCCGGTACCTAATCCCTGAATAGCAGGTGGACCAAAAACAAAAGCAACAGCTTCGGGAATTTCCTTAGCCAATCTCATATTGAGGAAATTAATAACATCGAAAGTACTTTCGCCTTCACCGGTTCTTTCACTCCAGGGTTTCATAGCAATAAAGAAAGTCCCAACATTAGAGCCCGCGGCGCTCGAAAGTAAATTATACCCTACGACAGTCGTATAGTTATCAATACTCGAAACTTCCGAAAGAATTTTCTCAACCTTAAAGCAAACTTCATCGGAGCGCTGAATTGAGCTTGCATCAGGAAGCATAATTCCTGCCATAATATATCCATTATCTTCCTCAGGAATAAATCCGCCCGGAACCTTCTTCATTAGTATTACGATTAAAACTATTATAATACCTACAAACAATAAAGTTCTTAGAGATTTCCTGACAAGTACAGCAGTAAAAGATAAATAGCCTTTAGTAAACCCGTCAAACTTTTTATTAAACCAGACATAAAATTTATCAAGCGGTGATTTTTTGATTCCTTTAGGCTTCAATAAAATTGCAGATAATGCAGGGCTGAGAGTCAAAGCGTTAAATGCCGAAAATAAAACAGAAATAGCAATGGTAACGGCAAAT
>CALKAJ010000019.1 GCA_937983305.1 uncultured Ignavibacteriota bacterium
AGATGGTGATTCGTGACTGGAGTTCAGACGTGTGCTCTTCCGATCTGTTCTGAAATAACCAATGCTTTGTACCGTTTTGTTCAGCCTCGAAATCGTAAAATTTGAATCCCACATCGAACCTGAACGGACCGACCAATGTGTAATATCTGATTCCGAAACCGATTGCAAGGTTAATCTGATAAGGGCTGAAATCCCCGATGTCTTTCCATAAATTTCCATAATCAATGAAGGTTACAAACCCAAGATCTTTCAGTAGCCCTTGTGTGTCGTAGAAAGGTTTTATCCTGTGCTCAATATTGCCTTCAATAAGAAAGTTACCTCCATTTTCTCTTTCGGGAAATGTTCCTAATTTCTTTGCCTGCCAACCACGAACACTTGTACTTCCGCCTGCGATAAATCTGGAATCAATAGGAATTATATTTAGATCTACCTCTTCTCCGGTTTCTACTATTCTTAGTTTATTACTTGCAGTTTCGAATAAGACTCCGAATAAGAATTTAGTTGCCAAAACAGAAGATTGTCCGGTTCCGGTTAAATCAAAATAAAACTTATTGATATGTGAGAATTTAAAATAACTGAATGTTGAAGTTTTAAAAATATTTTCAATTGCTTTTCCAAGTAATCCGCTTTCTTCAAGAAGGTACGATTGGAAATTACCGCTTGAAGGAAAAGAGAAGCTGTTGGAATTATTGTGAATTAAAGTCCATGCTAATGTAGAAGTGAAAAGGTCAATTGTTATCGTTGGAATAGTAACCGTTTGGTTACTATTTGGGTCATCAAGTTCACCTCCAAAAGAAAAACGTTCGTTTGTCAGTCTCCACTCAAGCGATGTTTTATTTAAATAAGTGAACTTAGGCAGTTCAAGATCTAACCTGATAGAATTATTTAACTGACTTATATTAAAAATACTTTCTGTGATTAGTGAGTATGTTAGTTTCCAGGTTCCCAGCAATTTTTGATTATTGAATAAATATGGCTGGTCCATTTGAGCTGATATTTCTGCAATGTTATAATCTTTTGAACTATACAGTAATTGTGCCTTGGTTGTTAGTGTCCTGGCTCCTCCAAGAAAGTATCTGTCGGAAAAAGAGAGTCCTGCGCCCGCATAAAACCTGTTATTGATATCATAAGCTACAATTTCAGGTTCAAGTTCGTATTTGTTTCGAACAGAAGTTATTACTTTCAGATTGATTCTTTTATTCACTGAATCAACGTTTTCATAAATTATTCTCGCATTTTCAAGAATGCTTAATTTCGTCAGATTGTTTTCACTTTGTATCAAAGTACTTTTGCTGAATATATCTCCTTCATTATAATCAAGAGCAATTTTAATTTCTCTGACATTCAACTCATATTTATTATTATTTATCTCAACATCTGTTTTACCGTAATAAAAAAAATCACCGGTATTGAAATTCAGAATAAGTCTGACTAATTGAGGAGAATTAGAATCGATTCTGTGAATTTTTAATACTTCAGGTTCATCGGCAATTGCAAAAGCAAAGCCATTGTTATTTAGAACGTTGACAACTCTGATTATTTCATCATTTAGTGATTTCTTAGAATACCTGTCTCCATTATTGAGATTTATTTCGGCTTTATTGAAAACTTTTGGGGTGAATTCTTTAGGTATATTATCCAGTCCTTTGTATTCAATATTATCAATGAAATACGGTCTGTTTTCAATAATTTTGAAAATGATTTCAATTTCTTTCTCATTATCATCTATTATTAAAGAAGTGTCAATTTCTGCATCAAAGAAACCGTTATCAAAATAAAACTTATCAATTCTCCTCATATCAATGTCAAATTCCTGAAAAGAAAATTTGTCGGTTCTTCCCGTTTGAATGATACTAATAATATCTTTTTTATTAAAAAAACTATCATCAGGCAGAATGACTTCGATATTTTTAATTTTAAATCCATCTCCGGAAATTTCTTCTTCGGAATCCTGCGAGAATAAATTGCCGGTAGAAAAGAAAATCAGAAAAAGGAAAAAAGTAAAAAATAAATTTTTGGTATATAAACTCAACTTAATAATTTTGACAAAATAATGAAATTACAACAAATAAAACCTAACCTCAATAGAGGTTAGGTTTAACTTGTAAAAATTTACTTAAAAATCCTTGCTCTCTTCATCGTAAAAGAAGTCTTCGTCAGTAGGATAATCAGTCCAAATTTCTTCAATGGTTTCGTATGGCTCTTCCGTATCATCAAGCTCAAGAAGGTTATCAATCACTTCCTGAGGAGCCCCTGTTCTTGTTGCATAGTCGAGCAATTCAGCTCTGTTAGCAGGCCAGGGTGCATCATCAAGATAAGAAGCTAATTCTAATGTCCATACCATATTTATCGACCTCCGTCTTTTATTTTTGGTACATATTTAATTTGTGCAAATATAATTTTTTTTACTCAATCTTAATAGAAAGAAATTTGTATCTATTCGAAATCGTGTTCAAAATATTCTGTAGATCTGTCAAACAAATTTCCGGAATCTAAACCATTTTTTGTGTTGCTTTTTTCCTTTATTTTATTTTGAATTCTGTTTTGAAATACTTGTGCGGAATCATATCCGTAATGTTTGCAAAGATAGTTCAGAGCAATAACTTCTGCAATCACGGTAATATTCTTCCCCGGAAAAATCGGCAAATTAATTAGTTCTATTTCAACACCGAGTAAACTAATAATTTTACTGTTCAATCCGGTTCTGTCGTATGACTTCAAAGAATCCCAGTTTTCTAACTCCACAATGACTTCTACTCTCTTCTGGTATCGAATAGACCTTACTCCAAAAATACTTCTAACGTCTATAATTCCAACACCTCTTATTTCCATAAAATGTTTTGAAAGAGAAGTGCTTGAACCAATTAAAATATTTTCACCTTTTTTCATAACTACAACTAAATCATCAGCGACTAATCTGTGACCTCGTTCAATTAAATCGAGTGCAATTTCGCTTTTTCCAATACCGGAATTTCCGGTGAAAAGCAAGCCAACTCCATAAACATCTACGAAGGAGCCGTGTATTGGGGTTTGTGCTGAAAACTGGTCGTCGAGGAAGTCATTGATGAAATATGATATACGAGTAGTGGGATAAGGGGTTTTAAAAATCGAAACACCTTTTGCCTCAGCAATTTCTACTAATTTTTTGGGAACTTTGTTGTTATTGGTTACAATTACACAAGGGACTTTGAAATTAAAAAACTTCTCAGAAGTTTCTACCATTTTTTCTTTAGAAAGCTGATTAAGATATCTGATTTCCGTATTTCCGAATATCTGAACTCTATTGTGCGAGAAAAGCTCTACATACCCGGCGAGAGCAAGTCCCGGGCGATGCACATCCTTCTCAGTAATTCTAATCTCCGGATCAATATCAACCGAAGTAACTCTGGTAAGCTTGAATCTGTCTTTACATTGGTCAAAAAAGAAAACAAGACCAATAGATTCTTTCCTGAGTTCTTTTATGTTCTTAAATCTATCTGCCAAATTTTATTATAGTTCCTCGGTAATTTCTTCGTTTTTAGGTTTTATAATATCTTTTCCTTGTGCTTTTATATGTTTTTTACTTTTAATTTTATCTTTGTGTTTGTATAACTGTGTCTCAATTTTCGATATGCTTAAATCAACGGCTTTTGAAAACTCTTCGGCTCCTTCCTTTGCCGTGATAATTTTATCTTTCAACTTAACAATAATTTCGCAATATTTCACTTCGAGCGGGGGTTTATCGTAAGACAAAACGACATCTGAAAATACAATGTTTTCCTGATATTTCTCAAGCGATGAAAACTGCTCTTTAATGTAATTTAGAAGGGTTTCTTTTGCTTTAAAATGTCTTGAAGTGATGTTTAGTTTCATAATGATACCCTTTAATTTAATTTTAAAAAACTAAGTTTAGTGAACATTTCTGTCAAAGAACTTTATCTAATGGGAATATGCTAAAGAACTTTAAAAAAGTCAACTTAAAAAATAAGCAATATTCATTGAAATTTTACATTAAAATGCTTAACCTTGCAGATTATGAAAATGAGTATAACATTATTTCCCTGAAAACAAAAATAAAAAAAATTCCGTTTATTGTTTATTTATTTATATTATTTTTTGTGTTGTTGTGGAATGTTTTGATTATATTAGCTCCATATCTTGCAAGTATCGGCGGTATATGGTCAGATGCATCAATTTTACTTTATAAGTTTTTCACACCATATTGTCATCAGGAAGATGGCAGGTCTTTTCACCTGTTTGGGCACAAATTCGGTGTTTGTTCAAGATGTACTTTAATTTACTCGGGCTTTCTTGCAGGATCAATAATTTTTCCTTTTATCCGGGGTTTTAATAAAAAAGAATTACCTTCAATCTGGCTTTTATTAATTCCTGTATTTTTACTTTTCACCGATTTTCTTTTTGACGTTCTGGATATATTAAAAAATTCTTTTACGACAAGATCTGTAACGGGCTTTTTGGTAGGAGCCGTTTTACCATTTTATATAATACCCGGTACGATTATATTCGTTGAAGAAGTGAATGCTTTTTTAAAAAATTATAGAAATGCAGGAAAATCCAAATAAATTGAAATCGGTTTTATTAGGAACATTGTTAATTACATTCATTTCAACAATGCCTTTTTTAAATATAGTAAATATATTTTTTTGTGGTGGTGTAATTTTTGGAGGTTATATTGCTTCTTTTAATTATTATAAACAGTGTGTTTCAAGTGGTGTAGAAGTGACTACTAAAGATTCCGTAATGATTGGAATATTAAGCGGTTTTTTATCTGCAATTATTGTATCGGTTGTTAGTTTGCTTGTTACTATGTTTTCCGGTGTAAATCCGGCGGTAGAAGCACAGGAAATAATGAACTCAGTATTTAAAGATGTACCTCCCGAAGTTCAATCTGAAATGAATAAAATATCAGAGGATTATACAAAATTTGGTTTTTCACGTTTAGTTGCTGTTTTTACATTATTTACTAATTTGATAACATTCCCAATTTTTTCCGGATTTGGCGGCATACTGTCAAACGTAATAATGCGAAGAAGAGATAAAAAAATAGGGTAAAAAAAGGGTTTGAAAAAAATAATTAATTCAGCTATATTTATGTTTTGTCAAAAAATTTTATTTAAAAATATATGTTTGCAATAGTAGATATAAAAGGAAATCAGTTTAAAATTAAGGAGAATCAAAAAGTTTACGTTCCAAAATTGCAGGAAGAAATTGGAAAAAAAGTATCATTTGATAAAGTACTGTTTTATACTGCCGATGAGAAGACTTTTGAAGTTGGAAGTCCCGTGTTAAACCACATTGTGGAAGCAACGATTTTAGAGCATGTAAAAGATGAAAAGGTTATAGTATTCAAGAAGAAAAGAAGAAAAGGATATAAAGTTAGAAAAGGCCACAGGCAGCAGTATTCGCTGATTTCAGTAGATAAAATTAATTGAAAATAAAATAAAGGAATAATATAATGGCACACAAAAAAGGATTAGGAAGCTCAAAAAACGGCAGAGATTCACAGTCGAAAAGACTTGGAGTTAAAAGATTTGGCGGAGAAGCCGTCACAGCCGGCAGCATCATAGTCAGGCAAAGAGGGACAAAATATATTCCCGGAAAAAATGTAGGTCTTGGAAGAGATTTTACCATATTTTCATTGATAGATGGAAAAGTTAAATTTACAGAGAAACTTGGAAGAAAAGTTGTAAATATAGAAAACGCATAATAGTTAGTATTTTTGATTATAAAAAAAGCCGTTTCGGTAAATCGAAACGGCTTTTTTATTTGCAATAAAAATGTTTAGTCTTTTTTCTTTTCTCCGGCATTAATATCCTGAAGAGTCTTTAACATAGCCTTAACATCAATGGCTGATTTATCGAAAGCTTTTTTCTCCTCAGCGGTTAATTGCAGGTTCATAATTTCTACAATACCTCTTTCGCCAATTTTAACAGGGACTCCAAGGCATATGTCGTTATGTCCAAATTCACCGTTAAGATAAACACAGCATGCCATCATTCTGTTTCTGTTATTGACAATCGCATCAATCATTTGCACAACAGAGGCAGCCGGTGCATAGTATGCACTTCCGGTTTTCAAATGTTTCACAATCTCAGCACCTCCATTTTTAGTTCTGTCAACAAGGGCTTCGAGCCTTTCTTTTGGAATGAGGTCAGAGATTGGAATACCACCCACAGATGTATAGCGAATCAGAGGAACCATTGAATCGCCGTGACCACCGAGTACAATTGTATTTATATTCTCGATAGAAACATTAAGTTCGGAACAAATGAAAGCTTTAAATCTTGCAGTATCAAGAACTCCGGACATACCAATCACTTTATTTCTTGGTAAATGGCTATTAACAAAAGCAACATACGTCATAATATCAAGAGGATTAGAGACAATAATAATAATTGCATTTGGCGAAAATTTTACTGCATTTTCAGTCGCTTCCTTAACAATCTTAGCATTAGTAACCATTAAGTCATCTCTTGACATACCGGGTTTTCTTGGCAAACCCGCAGTAATAACAACGATTTCTGAATTTGCGGTCGGTTCGTATGTATTCGTTCCGACAATTTTAGTATCGGAATACTGAATTGCGGCAGACTGAGAAATATCGAGAGCCTTGCCCTGTGGGATGCCTTCAACGACATCAAGTAAAACAACTTCGTTAGCGAGTGCTTTGTCAACGATAATTTGGGCAATAGTTGCACCTACGTTACCGGCACCGACAATTGAGATTTTCATATATTTAATTTAAGTTTTAATAAGAGTTTCTTTGTCGTATTTAAAGTTTTGATAATATTCAATTTCTAAATTAAAAAAAATGAAAAATTTTATTCAGAAAAAAAATTATTTATTAACGGATAAAATAAATTCAGTACCATCAGTATTGGAATTACAGGCGAATTCATCAACGAGGGTATTCATAATAAAAATGCCCCTTCCATGTTCTTTAAAAAGATTTTCTTCTTTTGTCGGGTCCGGAATTTTATTGTAGTCAAATCCGCTTCCCTGATCTTTAATGGAGATTTTAAAAAAGTTTTCCTTACATTCTATAGAAACAAAAACACTTTTATTTTTGTCTTCTTTATTGCCGTGTACAATAGCATTAATAAGAGCTTCTGAGACGGCAATCTGAAAATTAATAATTTTCTCCTCAGGTATCCCTGCAATTTTATTATATTGAGAAATCAAATTCTCAATTGTTGAAATTTCAGCTTTATCACTTTTCAGTATAAAGTTTTCTTTTGTAATTTCTTCGTTCATATATTCCAGATTACGGTTATCTGTAAATTATTTGATGAATTTTTATAAGAGTTATCACTCGAGATAAATGTATCAATACCTCCAAGTGCTTCGATTCTTGAATTATTTCTGAATGAATAGGTAAGCCTTCCGTATGGTCCAAAATTTTCATAAGTTCTCTGTAATAATCTTTCGCCACCGATATAGCTGTATTGTCTTTGCATAAAATATTTGTATCCTGCGCCAACTATAAGGTTTTCAAAAATACAATAGTTTATTTGTCCTGAATATCTCTGCTCTAAATAATCAGTTACCGGTCTGATTGAAAAATTATCATCATTATATTGTCCTTGTTCATACAGCTTCAAATCTCCGAAAATATTGAGATAGAATTTTCGGGAAATATCAATTCTGGTAGAATCCCATGCATTAAATTGCCGGAAGACAAAACTCTGAACCTGAGATAATAAATCTTCATATTTATAAACCGTGTAGTTTGCCAAAACCTGAAAAGAGTTTGCAGTCATGAATCCATTAAAAGGTTTATAATAACTTTTGGTAGTCAATTTATAAATTTTGTTAATATTGTTATTAGCACTTCTTTCCTTGAATATATAATTATAAGTAACAGAATTAAATTCAAAAGATGATTCAATATGGAAATTTTCAAGGTTGGTAAAAAGGTGTGAAACCGAGCCGATAAAGTAAAGTTCATCTCTGTCGTCGTAGTTTTCAAGTCCGCCTGTGTTATATCTTAGAATTGTGGAAGAGCCTGAAAACCTGAACGAATTTTTATTGTTTAATTTATATGTTACTCCCGAAATGAAAGATGTGATTGTGCTCGAATAATCTTTATTGTCTTCAATCTTTTGTAATTCTCTTATCTGCTGCTGTTGAAAAGTTTCATAATTGATAAGATCGTGATTTTCCGAGCGCTCTATAAACAGTAGGGTCAAGTCAGCGTAAAAGTTTTTTAAATTTATTTCTCCTTTCCCCGAAACTTCTATTCTGTTTTCTGAAACTTTTGTATCGTATATATTTTCAAATAAAACAGAATTTCCAACCGGTTTATATCTGTATTCATTGGAATAATTTTTAGTTGAAAAGAGAGCGCCTCCGGTAACAGATATAGAATTTGAAAAATAATACTTCAGATAATCCTGAAGGTAGAGATAATTTTCAGCTCTTGATTGAATATTATACTTATCGTTGTATGTGTTCAAAATGCTTTGAGTAGAAGGGATGTAGAAATCATTTTTGGTATTAAAAAATTTAAAGTAACCAACATTATCTGCTTTTCCGGAAAAATTCTTTGCTATAATTCCTCCTGCCTCATAAGCGTGATTTTTCTTTTCCGTAAGTTCCTCATATCCGAGACTTATTCTGCCGTTGATGATATAGTCCTGAAAATTCAATCTGTCAATAGTAGATACAAGAACAATCCCGGCACCCTGGTTATATTTCCCGATTTGGTCGTCTGCTCTGAAACCAATCTTAGAACTGATTTTTGCATAAATCTCAGGCGAGTAATCAAGATTAAAATAAAAAAAACTGCTTGAATTTTTATTAAGTTCTACATTTCTGTCATCGCTAAGATTGCTGTTTTGTATTCCTACTCCGGCAGAAACTTTACTGCTGAAATCATACCAGCTTTTAAGTTCGAAATTATTCAGGTCACGGGAAAAGTTCTTTGTTAGTTTAGTAATTGAGGAATTAAAATCATCCTGGATATAAAAATTAGTTTTCTTAATTTTTTTCAAGAAATTAAGTTTTGCATTCAAATTAGCTGAATTCAGATTGTTGTTGAAATCAATTTTATATAAATTATTTGAAGAATTTGAGTCATAGTTAACAAGATAAATCTGTGCATTTATCGAATTCGAAACCAAACAAATTATCAGAAATATTTTAACAGTAAGCTTCAGCATACTCAAAAGTTTTGCGATTAGAATCCGAGCTTAACTCCATGAAGAGATTTTCAAGACCGGAAAAATCTTTAGTTTCTTTCAATTCGGAAGTTTTTTTCTCGAATAAAATTTTACCCGATTCCAATATAATGATTTTCGTTGATATTTCTTCAATAGTTTTAAGCAAGTGAGAGCAGTAAATAATGGTTTTCCCTTCAAGTGAAAATTTCGTAATCATATCCTGAAAAACAAAAATGCTGTTTGCATCCAGTCCGTTTAAAGGTTCATCCAGAATAATAACCTTTGGGTTGTGAATTAAAGCCGCAGTTATAAGAACTTTTTGCTTGTTCCCTTTGGAAAGAGTACCGATAGGTTTTTCAAGAATTTCAGAAAAATCAAAAAGTGAAGCGAAATACTCAATCCTTTTTATTGCTACTAATTTCTCAATTCCTCTGATTTTAGCAGAGAAATCAAGAAATTCGATTGAGGAAAGAGGATTAAATAAGTTACCGGTTTCAGGAACATAACCCACTATAGATTTAATTTCAGTTTGATTTTTCAAAACATCAAGTCCGCAAACTTCGGCAACACCTGAATCAGGTTGAATTGTAGATGTCAGGATTTTAACTGTGGTAGATTTCCCAGCACCGTTTGTGCCAATATACCCGCATATCTCACCGGGTAAAACTTCGAAAGATATTCTATCCAATGCGAGTTTATCAGGCGGAAATATTTTAATAATATCTCTTACTTTTATCATAGCCGTAAATTATCAAAGAAATTAATTAAATTAAACTGAAATATAATGAGATATTGCATTACTAAAGATATTGATATTTCGGATAATTATTAATAACTTTGGTATTAAAAATAAAGGAGGATATACGTCTTCCACGATTCTGACAGTAAAAAAAGAAATCGCAGTTCAGGTAGTTTAAACGGTAAAGTATTGGTTCTGAATCAGAATTATGAACCGCTTACCATCTGCAATGTAAAGAGGGCTTTAGTACTTGCTTTCTTAGGTAAAGCAGAGGTAATATCAAGAGTAAACGGGAAAAAGATATACAGCATCAATAGAACTTTCGATTGCCCGAGTATTGTAAGGCTTTCAATATACATCAGAGTTCCTTACAAGAAAATAATCTTATCGAGAAAGAATATTTTAAGAAGAGATGAACACAGGTGTCAATATTGCGGCTCTTCACTCAGCTTGACAATAGACCACGTAGTACCGAAATCAAAAGGCGGAGAAGAAAGTTGGGAAAATCTTGTTACAGCTTGTATTAAATGTAATAACAGGAAAGGAAACCGAACCCCTGAAGAAGCGGGAATGGTTTTGAAAGTACAACCAAAGAAACCGTCACATATAACGTTTATTAAAAATATTGCCGGAGACCTTGATGATGACTGGAAAACTTTTCTTTTTGCAATTGCCGGATGATTAATCCGGTTATTTTTGATGAAAATTAAAAAATGAAATATTTTAGATTATATGATTAATAGTATTCTTAGTACACTGATTTTTTTACCGGTAATTTTATCTTTACCGGTACTTTTTTTTAGAAAAGAGAATTACAAAATAATTAAATTTTATTCTCTCACAATTTCGTTACTTGTATTTGCATTTGCAATATTTCTTTTCACGCAATTCCAGCCTGAATCCGGCGAATATCAGTTTGTCGAAAGGGTCTTATGGATAAAATCAACAAATACATTCTTTTATCTTGGAGTTGACGGTTTTTCGATGTTATTGGTACTATTGACTGCATTGATAATCCCTGTTTGTATTTTAGCTTCGTGGAATACAATAAAAATAAAGATAAAAGAGTATTTCTTTTTAATGCTTCTTCTTGAAGGTGCTTTATTCGGTGTATTTCTTTCTTTAGATACTATTTTGTTCTATGTATTCTGGGAATTTATTCTTATTCCGATGTATTTCATGATTGGTATCTGGGGCTCTGAAAACCGGATTTATGCTACATTAAAGTTTTTCCTTTACACTATGTTTGGAAGTGTTCTTTTGCTAATAGGAATTATCTGGGTTGGTTTCCTTGCTTCTCCGATTCCGGGATTGTTTACTTCTGACTTAATTGAGATTTCAAGGTTATCATCAACTCTGCCGTTGGAAAAACAGGTTTTTCTTTTTATAATTTTTACCCTGGGTTTTCTAATAAAAGTTCCTCTTTTCCCGTTTCATACTTGGCTTCCCGATGCTCACGTTCAGGCACCTACAGCAGGCAGTGTTATTCTTGCGGCTTTGCTGTTGAAAATGGGTACTTATGGTCTTATCAGATTTTCAATGGGTATGTTTCCAATAGGATTTATAGAACTTACGCCATATATTGCAGTACTTGCTGTAATTGGAATTGTGTATGGCGCACTGCTATCAATTGTTCAGACTGATATGAAAAAACTTGTAGCGTATTCTTCTGTAAGTCATATGGGATTCATTGTACTCGGAACATTTGCATTGACTGTCGAAGCAATGCAAGGTGCAATTATACAAATGGTTAATCACGGGCTTTCTACCGGTGCTCTCTTCCTGATAGTAGGAATGTTATATGAAAGAAGACACACTAAGGAAATAATTCAATTTGGAGGTGTAAAAAAAGTTATGCCTGTATTTTCTGCAATTTTTCTCATAGTTTCACTTTCTTCAATCGGACTTCCCGGGTTAAACGGTTTTATTGGTGAATTTTTAATATTAACAGGTTCATTCAACTCGCAAAATCTTGGTTCTCATTGGTACACAATAATTTCAACTACAGCTGTCATTCTTTCAGCAGTTTATCTTTTATGGCTTTTCCAGAGAGTTATGCTTGGTCCAATTGATAAAGAAGAAAATAAAAGTTTAAAAGATATAAGTAAAATTGAATTAGCTTCAATACTTCCTTTATTGTTATTTATTGTCTGGATAGGAGTTCAACCAAACACATTTTTAAAAGTTTCCGAAAACAGCGTTAAGAAAATATTAACAAACTTTGAAAGTGCGAAAAAAAGCTATGAGCAGAAACAAATTGAAAGGGATCAATTAAAGGAATTGGAAAAAAATCAGCAATCAACGCAACCTATTCAAAAATAAATAAAACTATTAAATGGAATACCTTCTTTTTTTACCATTCATTGTATTACTTTTATCAATAGCTGTAATGCCATTTCTTGCAGGCCATTGGTGGGAAAAAAACTACGGAAAATACTCAATAGCTTTGGCATTAATTATTGTAGTATATTATGTTTTCTTCAAACGTGATACACACAGCGTTACTCATACCGGAATTGAATATATAAGTTTTATTTCGCTGTTAACGTCACTCTTTGTTGTATCAGGCGGTATATTTTTTAAAATTAAGGGTAAATCAACGCCAATAAGGAATGTAATAACTCTCCTATTAGGTGCCATAGCATCAAACCTATTTGGGACAACCGGAGCGGCGATGTTATTAATCAGACCATTCATCAATACAAACAAATACAGATTAAAACCATATCATCTTGTATTTTTTATTTTTATAGTGTGTAACATCGGGGGCTCATTGACACCCATTGGAGATCCTCCATTGTTCCTTGGATATCTGAAAGGAGTCCCATTTTTCTGGATAATCAAAGAATTATGGCTTTATTGGATTATTACAATTATTATATTGCTGTTAATATTTTACGTGATTGATCAAATTAATTACAACAAAATCAAGGATTCTGTTAAACATAAGATAGAGGATGAAGGTGAAGAAATTAAATTCGGCGGTCTTTATAATATTCCCTTATTATTTGTAATTATTGGCTCGGTTTTCATAACAAAACCATTTTTTGCGAGAGAATTCATTATGCTGGCTGTTGCTGTTATCTCATACAAATCAACGCCTAAAAAAGTACATAATCTTAATAAGTTTACATTTGAACCGATAAAAGAAGTTGCTTTACTATTTGTCGGAATATTTATGACAATGATGCCGGTACTCGAATATTTAAATCAAAACTCCGGTAATCTCGGATTGACTCAACCGGGACAGTTATATTGGGCTGCCGGAACATTAACAAGTTTTCTTGATAATGCTCCTACATATCTGAACTTCTTTACACTCGCGATGGGATTACAAAAATTATCAATCAACAATCCAGCTGAAGTATTATTATATCTTGACAGTCATAAAATTTATGTAATAGCAATTTCCGTTTCTGCTGTATTTTTTGGTGCAATGACATATATTGGAAACGGTCCGAACTTCATGGTAAAATCAATTGCTGACAGTAAAGGAATTAAAATGCCATCATTTTTCGAATATATGTATAAATACTCAATCCCCATACTTCGCCCTGTTTTTTTCATAATCTGGTTACTATTTTTCAGTTAAATATTAAATAAAAGAAACTTTTTTGAAAAAATCTTGTATTTATATAGTAGAATAACTTAATATCAAAGATGAATAAAAAAAAATATCTAATTCCAATAATCATTTTTGTTCTGGTAATAGGAATTCTTGCCGGAATGAAAATACAAAATGCCGTTTCAGACGATAAAATTTCCCAACAAGTAAGGAAATTCTCTGAAGTGATGACGTTGATTTCACAATATTATGTTGATACCATAGATTCACAAAAATTGACAGAATCGGCAATAACAGGTTTATTACAAGATTTAGATCCACATTCTGTCTATATAAACGCAGACCTTTTAAAAAGAGTCAACGAAGATTTTCAGGGAAGTTTTGACGGAATAGGAGTTGAGTTCGATATAGTTAGTGATACATTAACTATAGTATCTCCTATCAGCGGCGGACCCTCGGAAAAGTTAGGTATTCTTGCAGGAGATAAAATTGTAAAAATTGATGGAGTTTCCTGTGTAAAAATTCCAAGGGAAGAGGTTCCAAAGAAGCTTCGCGGCAAAAAGGGAACAAAAGTAATTGTTACCATCATCAGACCCGGTTCAAGCGATCCATTGGAATTTGAAATTACAAGAGACAAGATCCCGTTATATAGTGTCGATGCTTCTTTCATGTATGACAATGAAGTGGGATACGTTAAGGTTTCGAGATTTGCCGCCACGACTTATGATGAGTTTATGCAGGCAATGAATAAGTTAAAATCTCAAGGTATGCAGAAAGTCATTCTGGATTTAAGAGGAAATCCCGGCGGATTTTTAGAGCAGTCATTCAGAATGGCAAGTGAGTTTATACCTGCAGGCAGGAAAATCGTATATACAAAAGGAAGATTAACTCAATTTAATGAAACTTATAATTCCACAGGTGGTTCTTTTCAGGATATACCGGTCATAGTATTAGTGAATGAGGGTTCTGCTTCTGCAAGTGAAATTGTATCCGGAGCTTTGCAAGATTGGGACAGAGGTCTCATTGTAGGCGAAACAACATTCGGGAAAGGGCTTGTTCAAAGGCAGTTTGAATTGTTCGACGGTTCAGCTCTCAGGTTAACCACTTCTAAATATTATACTCCAACCGGCAGATTGATTCAAAAACCATACGAAGGCGGTAAATATAATAAAAAAGGTGATTTAACTGAAGAAGTAGAAGGTGACAACATTGAGCATAAATACGATACAAAAGATTCGACAAGACCGGTCTTCAAAACTTTTGGAGGAAGGACAGTTTACGGCGGAGGCGGAATTACTCCTGATTACTTTGTGAAAGTGGATACACTAACTACTTATACAGTCGGATTGAGGAGACTAAATTTGATATATCAATACACCGAGTCATATATGAAAGGAAACAGAAAAAGTATTGAATCAAAATATAAGGATTATATGGATTTCGGCAAAAATTTCGAAATATCGGATAATATGCTTAATGAACTTGTTGAATTAGGAAATTCCAAAGGAGTCAAGTTTAACGAAACAGCTTATGAAACAGATAAAAAATATTTAAAAATTGCCATTAAATCTCAGATTGCAAGAGATATATGGGGAAACGAAGGAAGTTTTGCCGTTTTTATGGTTGAAGATGAACAATTCCTTAAAGCAATTACTTTGTTCCCTGAAGCAATAAATCTTTCAAAATTAGGAAAATAATATTTGAGATTCATAATCTTAATATTGCTTTTTTCTACAATCAGCTCTTCGCTTTTTTCTCAACCCAATAAGGTTATGGAGCAAGGTGAAGAGCTTGATTATACGGTGTATTTTGGTTTTATCAAACTTGGCAGTGTCAAGTTCAGATTAAATAATGTTTATACCGAGAACAAAAAAAAATATTACAGTGCTGTAGCCGATATAAAAAGTTTTGAGGGCATTCCTTTCATAGGAATTCACTTTATTTTCGAATCTGTTATGCTCCAGGAAAAAAACGGATTAATTACAACCGAGTTCCATTCAACAGAATTTAAAAGTTCTGATGCAGGCGGGAAAATGAAAATGAATACAGACTATTTCTTTGATTATGATTCAAATCAAATTCGTATAAAAAAATTTACTGACCCCGGTTCTGCAATAGTAATGGATACAACTGCATCATTCACCAAAGGGAGGGAATATCAGGATGGATTATCAATATTTTACAATGCAAGGATTAATTCGCTCCAAAAATCGGATTCGAGGAGGAATGTATATGTTTATATCAATGAAAAGGAATCCTCGGTTAAGTATTCATTCAATTATAACAGAGATGCTATTTCCGGTGATATTGCGGATTTTGACTTAGCTGCAATTAAAGTTGCGGGAATCGCCCAGTTTATTGGGATTTTAGGACTTACGGGAGAATTTGAGGGTTGGTTATCAGATGATGATTTCAGGGTTCCATATAAGGCGAGGTTTAATATTACGATAGGAAGTGTCACAAGATCGGAAGAGCACACGTCTGAACTCCAGTCACGAATCACCATCTCG
>CALKAJ010000020.1 GCA_937983305.1 uncultured Ignavibacteriota bacterium
ATCCGTTTAATCCGGTGACGAATATTAAGTTCCAGGTTGCAAGTTCAAAGTTTATAAAGTTAGTTGTGTATGATATACTTGGTAAAGAAGTTGAAACACTGGTTAATGAAAATCTTCAGCCCGGTACTTACAGTGTCAGCTTCAATGCAGGTCACTTACCAAGCGGAGTATATTTTTACAAATTAACTGCGGGTGATTTTTCTGAAACAAAGAAATTAATATTACTGAAATAATATGCGAGACTACATTTTTATTCTGCTATTGCTTGCGATTGCAGGTAACATTAATGCTCAATGGGCTCAAATGAATGGTCCGGTTAGCGGTAGTTTTAATAATATTCAGGTAAGCGGTACTAATATTTGGCTATCAGGTCAGGCTGGTGGTATTTTCTTTTCGAGTAACCAAGGGAATACATGGATAGGAAAAGGATTTTCTATGCGAAGAGTGAACTTTGTATTTCTTAATGGTAATTCGATTTTTGCCGCAACAGATATTGGTGTTTATAAGAGTACAAATAATGGGAACAACTGGAATGCTACAACATTGACAAGCCAAAATATTTTACCGTTCATTGTTTCTGCAGGAATTATTTTTGCAGGTGATGCTGCGGGGAAAGGAATATTCCGTTCAAGTAATGATGGTTTAAGCTGGGATACCGTAAATAACGGGTTAGGAAATAAATACGTTTATTCGATGATTTCGAATAACAATAATATTTATGCAGGAACAGTCGGCGGAGTTTATGTATCTTCTAATTCAGGTTTGAATTGGGTTAATATGAACAATACGAGAAGAATAGATGCCATGACAATAAAGGATTCTATAATTTTTGCAGGCGGATTAGGGACAGGATTTGGAATCTGGAAAACTACGAACAATGGCTTAAACTGGAACCGAACGGATAATGGTATCTCACAACCTAACATATACACTTTATATACGAATGGGAATTACATTCTTGCAGGTACTGCAACTCAATCGTTGTTCAAGTCAACCGATAATGGATTGAATTGGTTTCCAATTTCTGTTGGAATTAAATCCAATCAGATAATATCTGTTACCGCTGTTGATTCCAATATTTATACTTCAGCAGGAGGTTCCACAGGTTTATTTATTTCTACTAACAATGGCAATTCATTTCAGGGAAGCAACACCTATGGGGCTATCGTTATGTTTTTTGGTATAAGAAATGATAAAATATTTTCAATGTGTCAGCAGTCCGGTATCTATATGTCATCAAACAACGGTTTGGATTGGGCTTTCAGGAGTTTGAAGGATTCCATAGTATCAGCTTTTATTACCTTCAATTCAGAAATATATGTGGGAATAGGTACTTATGGATGTTTTAAATCGGTTAATGATTGCCAAAGCTGGACTCAAACAGGATTAATGAATAAAGGAATTTATTCTTTGAACTCGGTCCAGTCAAAATTATTTGCCGGTGTTACTAATGAAGGATTGTATGTAACTTCAAACGGAGGTACGAACTGGACAAAAATGCAAAATGAAATATCTTCTTATAGCGTAGCCGAATTATGTGAAATTGGAAGCGAACTCTTTTCAGGAACAAAATCGAATGGTTTATTTAAGTCAACAAATAACGGACTGAACTGGATTGCAATTAATAACGGTCTTCCGTCACCAAATAAATATACTTTCAGGTTGTTTGCATTGGATACAATTCTTATTGCTCAAATGGCTGATGTACTTGAAAACAGCAGAATTTATAAGTCAACAGATAAAGGAAATAACTGGATTGAAATTAATCCTGCATTTTGGGGATGGTTCAGAAAAATGGAGTATGATAACAATAATTTTTATATGCCGACTTACGAAGGGATATTTGTTTCAACAAACAAAGGTATTTCATGGACACCAAAGAATGAAGGACTTTATAATTTATATTTAAACTCGGTTATTTCAGTTAACAATTATTTATTAGCAGGAACCGGTGGTAATTCAGTGTGGAGGAGACCAATACAAGAGTTAATTGGTATTACAAATATTTCAACAGAAGTACCCTCGGGATTTGTGCTGGAGCAAAATTATCCAAATCCGTTTAATCCGGTGACGAATATTAAGTTCCAGGTTGCAAGTTCAAAGTTTATCAAGTTAGTTGTATATGATTTGCTTGGAAGAGAAGTGAGGACACTTGTGAATGAGGCATTGCAGGCGGGGACTTATCAAGTCAGGTTTGATGCAGGTGATTTGCCGGGCGGAATTTATTTTTATCAGTTAAGAACAGACAATTTTTCGGAAACTAAAAAATTAATTATTCTCAAATAATGAAAAAATTATCTTTACTACTGTTAACGTTATTCTTAATAATTTCATTTCAGAAGCAGGTTTTCTCGCAAAGCGGATGGACTTTCCAGAATCCGTATCCGACGGGAAATGGGCTCAATAGAATTTACCTTGTGAACTCTTTAACAGGTTATGCTGTAGGGAATAACGGTACATTTATAAAAACCATTGATGGCGGCAGTACGTGGACATTGATTAATACCGGGCATAATGGGATTTATGATTTCTTTTCATCGGTATTTTTTACAAGTTCAAATACGGGTTATATTTCCGGTGGTGGCGGCGGACTTGGTACCGGAAAGATTTTGAAAACAACGAATGGAGGAGCGAATTGGACGTTAGTTAATCCCGGTGCTATTTATCCAATGTTTGGAATTTTCTTTATAAATGAATTTACAGGTTTTGCCGCAGGTTCTTTTGGTCGTGTCATGAAAACGACT
>CALKAJ010000021.1 GCA_937983305.1 uncultured Ignavibacteriota bacterium
TTGGTGGTTCAAATTCTTTCCTCTCCTCTCTGTAAACTAATTCATTTAAAACACCATCTCTATCGCAAAATACAGCTTTTTTCAAAACAAAATCATTTTACAGATTCCCATTTCATTTCATTAGCCTGTATTTCCGGATGTGCAACAATTAAATGCCAAACCACTGCTTGAAAAGCTTCGGTATGCGGAGTTATTGATTTATCATTTACAACAGGAACAATCACACATGCATCGGCTGCTTTGGCAGTATAACCTCCGTCTTTACCTACTATTCCTGCGATTTTTGAGCCACATTCCTTGGCATATTTGACGGCATTTATAAGATTAATGCTAACATTTTTATCCTCATTTCCTCCGCCAACGGAAAAAACAAAAAGGCAATCTTTTTTCGTTAATTTAGATATCTTTAACCATTTCGATAATGATGTTTCCCATCCGTCATCGTTTATCCTTGCCGTTAACTCAGAGACGTTATCAGTAGGCGTATAAGATTCAATACCTGCAATCTTTCTGAAATCATTAACTGCGTGTGAAGCATGTCCGGCACCTCCACCTACTCCAACAAAAAATATTCTGCCGTTCTCTTTTTTGACAAACTTAATCACTTCAATAACACTCTTAATATCTTCGACGTTAATTTTATCAACAATTTCTTTTACTTCTTTTAAATAGTTATTTGTGTAGTCCATTATATTGAAAAATTATTAAACACTTAATATATATTTCATAGAAATAAAATTAAATATAATAAAATTCTAATAAATTGTGCGAAAAAGTTCTAATTTCTACCCAAGATGCAACTTGAATTCCTCAATTCCATTAAATGAGCCCACCTCATAAAACCTTTCTTTCACTTCAAATCCTATGAGTTCATCCTCTACAAGTAATTCATTATATACTTTTGTTAAATCAAACTTCTGTAACTCTTTGAATTTCGAAAAAGCCTCTTTGTCAAATATACTCAAACCATAATCAATATACTTCATATCCTTCGTCTTATTGATTTTATCATATTTAATTATTCGCCCATTTTCGAACTCAACATTGGAACTGTCCCATTTATCTGAATTATTAAAAACAGTCATTAGCCCCTTGTTTTTCCTTGACTCGTAATATCTGCTAATGGGTTCAAAATCAGTATCTAAATATGAATCGCCATACATTACCCAAAATACTCCATTTGTTTTATCTATCGCTTTCTTAACTGCACCACCCGTACCGATTAACTCATCTCCATCGAACGAATAATCTATTGCTAATCCATATTTGTATCCATCTTTTAAATAATTCTCTATTTGCTCTCCAAGAAATCCTGCACAAATTACAACTTTTTTAATACCTTTATTTTTTAGCAAGTTTATCTGATAATCTATAAACGGTTTACCGTTTATTTCAATCAATGATTTTGGTATCGTTTCAGTAATTGGTCTTAACCTTGTAGCTAATCCACCGGCTAAAAGAATTAAAGTGTCAATCATTTAACTCGAAAATATTTTTTTTGCACCCTCAAATTCAAATGTAAACCACATCGGATAAATATTAAATTTTTTCAAAGATGCTATCAGCTTTGATTTTTCATAAGGACAATAAAACATAATAAATCCTCCGCCGCCAGCGCCAACCACCTTACCGCCAATAGCTCCATTCTTTAAAGCAGTTTCATAAATTTCATCTACATAGTCACTTGATATTTTTTTTGACAGTCCTTTTTTCGTTTGCCAGTGCTCGTTTAATATTTCTCCGAATTCGTTTATATTGCCGCTTTCAAAAACCTTTTTTGTATGTAATCCAATTTGCTTAATTTTATGCAGTCTTTCAATTGTAACTTCATCGTTTTGGATACTTTTCTTGTTCTGGTCTGCTAATATATCACCTGCTGAACGCTCTTTGTTCAAATAAAAAAGTAAAATATTGTTTTGAAGTTCAATTAGATTTTCTTGCTTAATATTTACCGGCTCCACATTAACGCTGCCATCTTTTTCAAAGTAAAATGCATTCAAACCGCCATAGGCTGATGCATATTGGTCTTGTTTTCCTATTGGTTCTTTCAGAATATCTATTTCCAAATGACAGGCTGCTTCTGCAATTTGTCCGATTGGTTTATAATCTCTTTTATAAGTAAATAATCCGTTTAATAGTGCAACAGTAAAAGTTGATGAAGTTCCTAAACCGCACTTGGAAGGAACATCTGCCACCGAAACTAATTCAAGCTGACTTTCAATTCCTGTATATTTCAACGATTCCCTGAAAATATTATGTTTTATTTCATTAACATTCTTAACTATTTCGGTTTCGGAATACGACAGTCTGATATCGTTTTGAAATCTCTTATTAACTAAAATATGAACATATTTATTGATGGAAACTGCCATCAAAAAACCTCCATGGTTACTGTAATATGACGGTAAATCGGTTCCACCTCCTCCCATTGATAATCTTACTGGAGCTCTGGATATTATCATGAACCTTTTACCTCCCAGCAAAACTTATCATTTCTTGCGTCTTCAATTATGGAAGTAACAGAATTTCTAATTGCTTCAAATGCGGAGAATTTATTTTCCCACCCAAGACTACGGATTTTTTCACTATTTAATCTTACTATCGGAACATCTCCTTTCCAGCCTCTGTCACCACCGGAATATTTATAATCTACTTGCTTTAATCCTAACAATTCGCATACAATATCTGCAATTTCTGTAACAGTAATATAATCTAATGTCGCTACATTATAATAGTTAAATTTATTCAGATGCTTTTTTTCTACCGATCTCATTGCATTAAGAATATCATCAACGTAAATATAAGATTTACTTTGAGAACCATCTCCCAAAATATCAAGTTTTGAATTGTCGTTTAACAGTCTCCTAACAAAATCGTAACCAACACCGTGAGTCTGGTGAGGTCCTACAACATTAGCAAATCTAAATGCAGCTGCATTTATATCGAACATATAAGAATATGAACAAATCAAGGCTTCGCATGCAAGTTTACTGGCTCCATATGTAGAAATTGGAAGCATAGGCGAATAATCTTCATTGGCTTCTGTATAGCCTGTATCACCATATACACCGCTCCCTGAAGCATAAAGAAGGTTTTTTATACTATTTATCCTCATTGCCTCAATTACATTATTCGTAAGGTAAGTTCCTTCCCAAAAGTCTATATCCGGCTGAGTAACAGCTTTAGCAATATCAGGATTAGATGCAAAGTGATAAACGAAATCTATTCCTTTTGATGCCTCAATTAATTTATTTATTTCTTTAATATCAGCCTCTACAATAATCAGATTTTTATTATTTATAATATCTTCAAGATGCCATTTTTTCCCTGATGAAAAATTATCATAGATTACAATCTCTATTTCCTTTTCTTCTCTGAATAATTTTGTGGCAAGATGACTGCCAATGAAACCGGCACCGCCAACTATTAAATATCTTTTCATTTTTAAAAATACTTCCTTTTTATATACATTAAATTTGTGCTTAAAATTCTTCTTAAACCAAGAGGTAAAAACGAATAAGAATACTGTAAAAAACAGATTAAGCGTG
>CALKAJ010000022.1 GCA_937983305.1 uncultured Ignavibacteriota bacterium
CGACCACCGAGATCTACACTCTTTCCCTACACGACGCTCTTCCGATCTTAGGCATCTATTTGCTCCCTTGTCCAATACTGACTTCTTTCAAGAAATCTCAAGCGATTATATATATTTTTCCCGGTCAGGAAATCACCAAGTTTTAAAAAAATATTACTAAACGATTTAGTTTTTAAAGACATTGAAAATTAGCAAATAACAGTTATGAAGAAGTGATAAAATAATTTAAGAATAAATATTAAGAGAAGAAATAATGTTAAACAAAAGAATTAAATAAATCATTCCAAAAAGAAACCGAATTATTAAAGTTATATTTTTGCTCAACCGATAATCTTGCCTTTTTTGAGAAATCCAGAAGCATATCATTATTCATGAGTAGTGATAAAATGTTTTTAGTGAATTTCTCAATATCATCATATTTATCAATAATAATTCCATTTACACCATTAACAATAACATCAGCAATATCGCCGACATTAGAAACAACACAGGGAACACAACATGCCATGGATTCTAAAACAGTCCTGGGTAAACCTTCAGTAGAAGAGGTTAAAACAAACAATTTCCCCTTGTTATAGAATTCAACTTTATCTTTAACGAAACCCAGCATACTAACATTATGGGATAGATTATTTGAGTTAATAAAATCACTAATCGAATTATATTCAGAACCGATACCCGCTATGCCAACTTTTATATCCCGAATGTAAGATTTCACATTTTTAATAATTTTCAAAAAATTTATTAATTCCTTCTCAGGACTTAATCTGCCAAGAGTTATTAAATCATATTCTTTAGATATGTTAATCGGTTTAATGTATTCAATATCAATTGAATTTGGTAAAACATAAATCTTTTCACTTTTAAAACCATTTTTAACCAAATAGTTCTTTGAAGATGAACCGGTTACAGTAACTCTGTCCATCTTTTTTATCATTAAATTTAAAAGTTTAAGTCTAAATCCTTTTCTAAGTTTTTTATAAGACGGATTTCCAATAATACATAATATTGTTTTCTTTTTGAGAATTAAACCCGAAAGGAAAGCAAGAAAACCATGAGGAATTTCGTAAATACCAATAATAAAATCCGAATTCTTACTTTCTTTAATCAAATTAAAAAGTCTGAACAATAAGGAAAGATATTTATTTGATTTAAATCTATCCGGATAATAAATAATATTTTTGTATTCTTTAAGACTTCCAACTCCAAAGACTTTAACCTCACCGACATTTATCGAATCAGCCAAAGGTTTAATAAAAATGAAGTTTTCAGAATTTGAACCGGTATATGCAGCGATGGTAATTTTCATTGTTCAAGCAGAGATTTGTAAATATTCATATATGATTTAAACATAATATCAATATTAAAACTTTTCGAAATTGTATTATATGCATTCATAGCCATTATATTTCTATTTTTCTCATCTGATAAGAGCAAATCAATGTATTTTATAAAATTTTCATAAATATTTTCCTCAATCAGGAAACCATTATAACCATTTAACAAAATCTCTTTAGTTCCTCCGGAATCGTTTGCAAGCACAGGCAGATTCGAAGCCATATATTCAATAATGGAATTTGAGATACCTTCACCGTGATTAATATTATTGGAAATCAATATTCCAATGTCGCAAATTTTTAAAATTTCCTCAACATTATTTACATTACCGGTCATGATTATATTATCAATACTTTTGTTGTTCTTTAAATCCTTGAAATGCTTAAAAAATAATCCATCGCCTATAGCGAGAAAAGTTATATCAGGATTCTTAACATTATAATACTCAGCCAGCCCGAAAAACATAGAATAATCCTTGCTATCGCTAAAAGAAGCAACCATTGCAATACAATACTTCGTATTAATATTAAAATGATTCTTAATGTAATCAATTGGTCTATTTATAATAAATCTGTCCATATGGACACCATTATAAATGACAACTCCCTTATTTCCTTTTACATTATATGCATTTAGACCGGCATAGGAATTAGAAATGATTTTCTTTGAAAAAAAGAAATTAATTTTACTAATTAGCCATAAGAAGCTAAAAACATTCAGCAACGGCGGTGCATTAGTGATTTGCGAATTAACAAGATTAATTCGCAGAAAAAGAACCGAAAAAATCGAATAAAAAGTAACCATACTTGACCAAGTGTGAATAAAATCCGGTTTATATTTTTTACTAATTTTATAGAATTCAACAAAAGGCGAAATATCTTTTTTCCTTTTTTTGTTAAGAAACACAATTTTATTTAACAGGGAAGTATCAATTTCATACTGAATATTCTTGTGTATCATCACTATTATAAAATCGATTTGATTTTTTTCTAATATTTTTAATAACTCTATAAATCTCCTCTCCTTACCTCCTTTTCTGAGACCGTCAATAAAAAAAAGTATTTTCAATTTTCGGACAATAACTTGATAAAATCTTCTATTATGAATTCCGCAGTATCTACTTCACTTTGATGCCATTTAAGTTCTCTATCCCAAAAACCCGGACATTTATCATAAGCAAGCATAGAAAAAGCAAAGCTAATCTCAACAATCAAAGGTTCATTCTTGTCGTTTATAACGAAATCATACGCCATACATTGAGACTTAATGCTTTCTGAAGTTTTGAAAGCAATTGCTAATATATTATGGTCAATCTCATCACCGACATAAATAATTTTACCGCTGCCTGAAGCCCTAAAGTCACCAAACCGGACAAGTCTTTTCAGTGCAATTGCTCTTTCGCCAATAATTACAATTCTAATATCAAAACTGTTATCAGGTATAAAATCCTGAAAGTAACAATAACCTTTTTCCTTTAATTTAAGCCTCTGAAACGGTGTGGGGAAAAATATCCTGCCTAAACCTTTTATTAACCTAATAAAATTATTAATATTGGAAACAGAAATAAAATTCAAATATCTCTCTTCTAATTCTAAATATTTACTGTCAAGCAGATGACCTCCGGAAAAACATTTCCGGATAATTTTTTTAGCACTATTTAAGTCTTTTATCAGCTTAACATTTCTTGAACCGGCACCACCCCGAAGTTTAAAAACTTTTGGGAAAATTGTATTTTCTGCCCAATTAATAGCCTCATACAGGTCATAGAATGCATAAGATTTAACTAAAGGGGAATTAACTGATTCCAATAAATATTTTTGACCAAGTTTATCATCAAAATGCCAAACAGTATTAAAATCCGGGAAAACTTTAATAGCTTTTTTCTCAATTGAATAAATCAGTTGTTTACCAAATAAAACTGATTTAGTATCTGCGTGATGCATATGCCACATAAAGCCATTACAATCACCCAACTGATTAATTATATCATTATCGTAGCAATCAACAATTTTATAATTTATTTTATTTTTTTCACAATACTTTACCCATCTGTCACTAAAACTGTTTTTCCGATGATGTATCCCTATTTTCAATTAAATTTTATTTAAAATTTCTGATAATTTCCCATATGTTGACTCAATAGAGAAATTATTTCTGATAAAATCTAACGTATTTTTACTAACCCTTAAACGATATTCGCTATCATTACTTAATTTCAAAGCATATCCGGCTATTTCACCATAATCATCACTGATGAAACCGTTAACACGATTAGTAATTCCAATACAATCTAAAGCATTATGATTACCAATTACCGGAACGCCCAAAGACATCACTTCAACAGCCCTGCCTCTGAACCCAACGCCAAGGTTCATCGGCAACACCATACAACAACAATCCATTACTGTTTCCCTAATATCTTCAATGTAGCCTGTAACAGTAATATTAGAGTATTTTTGAGCCAAATTGCGAATCCAATTTGGAGGATTATTCCCAAGAACAATTAAATCAGCATCTTTATTTACATTAAGAATTAAAGGCCAGATTTTCTCAAATAAAGTTGAAAAAGAATCATTGTTCTGATTACTTCCTAAACTTCCATAATATAGAAATTTATTAGGGTTATAATTTGGGTTACCGGAATTAGGTTTATAAAAAGAAAGGTCTATTCCATTCGCGCAATAATGCTTTTTTATATCGGGATAATTATCACATGCCATATTATAAGATTTGGCAGAATTTAGTACGAGCAAATCTGTAAACTTATGAATTTTTCTTTGGTATTTTAGATTATTAAGATAAATTCTTTTTTCAGTTTTTTTTCTTTTTGTATGATAAAAACCTTTTTGGGTTAGTTCAATAAATTCTTCAACAAGACCATGGGTATCAAGCGCCTTTAGTTGATTACCTTTTAATTTTCTAAAAAAGCCGGCTGCAAACCAGAAATCAACAATAACTATATCAAACGAATTTGATTGAATAATCTTAATTATCTTTCTAATAACACGATTTGACGAATTTCTTTGATAATAGATCGGAAGAGCACACGTCTGAACTCCAGTCACGAATCACCATCT
>CALKAJ010000023.1 GCA_937983305.1 uncultured Ignavibacteriota bacterium
TCTTTTTATATTCACTTATTATGTTCTCCTATGGTCATATGATACTATTTAATCATCAGCATTCGTTTTGTTTCGGTATATCCTTCTGTCTGCAAACGATAGAAATATATTCCTGAAGTGAGATTACTTCCATCGAATGTTACCTCATACGTTCCGGGCTGTAACGATTCGTTTACGAGGGTTTGTACTTCGCGACCCATTATGTCGTACACTTTAAGTACAACTAGATTCCGGCCTACGCCGGAATGACAGAGCGGAATAGCAAACTGAATTTTTGTTGTCGGGTTAAACGGGTTCGGATAGTTTTGGTTTAATACAAAATCCTCAGGAATGATTTCATTAATATTCTTCGAGCCCACACTAATAGTATCATTCACAAAAAGACCTTTAACACAGAAATTACCTGTTGAATCAACCGTATAGAAATCAGTCCAATTACTTCCGTCTTTAAAAAAGCTTTCACCCGGGTGCGAAAGTGATTTAACAATAACGCGTTCAGAACCGCCTAAAAGAACCGGAACATCTGAAGTTCTGTCAAAAGGTTGTCCGCCTGCTGAAAGATACAGATAAATGTAGAAGTCGTTATTCTGTGCAAAATATAAAGAATTATCAAGGTCAACGGTATGCATACCTTTATGTTCAAAATAACCTGATTTTGTAACAATAAGGTTACCAAGCTGACCTCCGGAAAAATTATCATATACTTTAATTGTATAATCTACACTGTCTTTAGCTGTATAGAAATTAACTGATTTGAGATAGCCGTTGTTAGTTGCAGTAAAAGCATTAAATATTTCTGTGCAATTTGCTTTTGTATCTCTCCAGCCGTGGTAATCATGATAATAGACTTTATCATATTTTTCTCTAACAACATCCTGAAAAGATATCGCACCCATTTCCGGATGACGGCATGAATATTTGTCGTAGTAAGAAATCCAGAAATAGCCGCCAATTCCCCAGGAACTGCCCCAGCTGTTTTTTACAAGCCAGGCACCGGGCAAAGGGGCCTGAGTTACTTTGTTATCGTCCCATCCGATTATCGAAACAGCATGGTTTGGAAGAAGCGAATTTGTCGGAGGCTGATAGTGAGTATAATTCCCATTAATGAAAGAACTTGAGTAACACATACTTGTACCCATTACTCCGTATGTCATAATGGCATTTTTAATGGTATTAATATTTTCAAGATTATTTCCCATAACATACCATATAATCTGACGCGGATAATAATGATGATAATTAGTACTGTATCTTAAAGGGGCGGAGGTATATGACTGACCGTCAATATCTCTTACGGCTCCTTCATTCCTTGCGAGATAAGCAGCAGAGACGAGGTAATCACCGCCGTTATGAACTGTAAGTCCGCTTCCTCCGGGATTATCGTCATTATTAAACGAATTAAATCCGTTCCACCAGTCAAGATGATATTCGGCTAAATTTGGTTCACCTGATTCACCGTTAGCTGTCCATACACCTGTCATCATCAGGTTACCTTCCATTGAAGCCATAACGCCGTGTGTCCAGCAGGTGCCGCCTTGTTGGGATTTTACGGAAGTAACATAATTTAAACCGCCAACATTTCTTAAATCGAAAGTTGCCGGCGGGTTATTTGATTGTGAAAATATATTGATTGAAACTAAGAGAAATACTAAAAGAAAATATACTTTTTTCATAATGAGGTTTTTTTATTTGTAAAATTTAAACAAATAAATTTATTATTGAAATGTAATTCATTTGTGGGAATGAGAGATGAATTTTGAAAAGAGCAGTTATTCATACAAACGTATGACTCCGATGGGGGCAGGGTTTGGGAGTTTACTTATGCTACAAACATAACACCCCGACGGGGTGCAGTAGAAACTTGTTCTTTTTTATTAGACTCCTTTTGGAGTCGTATGTTTGTAGAATTTGAACTTATCTATTAATTATTTTAAAGGTGTGTAGTAATGAATTCGTAATCCGCTGATTAGTTTAAAGTGTTTGTCCCCGGTGATTAGTACAGAGCCTGTCTCTATGCAATTTGAAGCAATCCAAATATCATTAATAGGTATAGGTGTTCCTGCCGATTTCAATTTAAACATTATTTCAGAAAATATTTCTGCGGTTTCTTCCGTTCCCACAATTGTTTCAACGGTTGGTTTGTTGCGGAATTTGGCGAGAATATCAAGATTTTTTCTTTCCATAGAGCCGCTTTTAAATCCCGATAACAACTCTGCCAGTACGAAAATGGAAAGGTAAACAGTATCTGCTGTATTTGAGATATCTGCAATTTGCTTATTGCCCCTCATAAGTTCGCTATAAGCAGAAGTATCGAGTAATATTTTTTTCATTCCCAGTCAGCTTTATTGATTTTTTTAAATTCCGAAACAGATTTGTTAAATTCTTTGTATTCTTTTTCGTTCCACAGACCGAGAAATTCGTTGAAATCATCCCGTGTTATTTGCTTCTTAATTCCCGTAACTTCTTCAAGCATATCCTGAATAGTCCGGTTGAGACTTTTCTTTTCTTTTTTTGCCCGCCTTCTTATATGCGAATCAAGGGTTTTATTTATTTTATGCAGTGTGATTGGTTTCATTGATTATATTATGATTATATATGATTAAAATATACATCATAATGGTTCATATAACAAGTCAATATATAAACTCATTCTAAAAGATTCTTTTTAATGTAGAAAAGGGATATTACTCTTACATACTTGTAAGCCCTATAGAGTCATGTGTTGAGAATTTCGTATGCTACAAACATAGCACCCCGACGGGGTGCTGTAGAAACGTATAATTATTTTTCGACTACGTAAGGAGTCGTATGTTTGTAGAAGAAGATAGAATGTATATTGAAAATTATTATTTTATCCTATATATTAAATTAAAAAAACAAATGAGACAAGTGGTATTATATCCCGGAGAAGACAATATGTGGGTTGCGGAATGTCCAAGTCTTCGTGGTTGCATAAGTCAGGGAGATACAAAAGAATCAGCGATTGAAAATATTAAAGAAGCAATACGCCTTTATATAGAGGCATTGCAGGAGGATAACATACCGGTACCGGAAGAAAAATTTGAATCAATAATAATTGCTGTATGAGCAAACTGCCTTCAATTTCAGGAAAAGAGTGTATTAAGGCATTGGAAAAATTCGGATTTTTTATTAAACGTCAGGAAGGCAGCCACATAGTTATGAGAAGGAATAATCCATTCGGTCAGTTGGTAGTGCCAAATCATAAAACATTAGACAGAGGTACACTAAGAGCTATAATAAGACAAGCGGAAATAACCGTAAAAGAATTTGTTGAAGCTCTAAAATTTTAAAAAGAATTAATTAAATTTTTTTGACTCCTTTTAGGAGTCGTACGTTTGTAGAATTGCGATAAAACCCCTCCTCCTTCCAAAGCTCCAGCTTTGGAAGGAAAAAGAATAAAAAAATTATTTCAATAAGCGTTCCCGATACGCTTCGCTATCGGGACTTCTGATTAAATAGCTATCGCTATTTAATCATCAGCATTTTTCGAGTTTCGACAAAATCACCTGCTACAATTTTATAGAAATATATTCCTGAAGTGAGATTTGCTCCATCGAAAGTTGTTTCATACGTTCCGGGCTGTAACGATTCGTTTACGAGTGTTTGTACTTCGCGACCCATTATGTCGTACACTTTAAGTACAACCGGATTCCGGCCTGCGCCGGAATGACAGAGCGGAATAGCAAAACGGATTTTAGTAAGCGGATTAAACGGGTTCGGAAAATTTTGTTTGAGGACATATTTATCAGGTACAGAATTCCCCAACTTATTTACTGTAGTCATCAAATCGGATAATGAACGCTTCCAAAGAATGCCGCCGGAACTTAATAGAAACAAATAACCCTTGTGAACTACCATATTGGGATTATTCGGTATTACGCTAAAACCTTCATTTTTTAAAGTCCAATTAATTCCACCATTTGACGAAACGTGCACTCCGGTTGTAATTGAACTGGCAACAACAGTATCACCAATGCACAATATACTTTTAATTTTATTATCAGTAAGACTTGTTATAGTGAAATAATTACCACCTGTACCTGATTTATTCAGACCGTTGTTAGCATACGAATTATCTGCAGAAGCATATACAGTTTGACCTTGAGCCCATATAGAATAAATAGAACACATCCATAAATTATTCTGAAATGTATTACCATAATTCGTAGATTTGAAGAAAGATGCATTGGGTCCATAAGGGAAAAATCCGGTTCCTATATAAAGATTTCCTTCAGATAAAATAAGAGTCTGAATTCTTTTCATAAGCCTAACCTGAACCCAATTTACACCATAGTTTGATGTTCTGTAAATACCTGAATCACTCCCTGAGCAACTCGCCATCATATAAGAAGTGTCACACGCTACAAAACTGACTGTTTTGCCGGTTAATGAAGCCGCCCAGTTAGTACCGCCATTTGTGGAAATGTAAACCCCGTCATTCGATTTTGTTAATATTATTTTAGAGTTGAAAATATCCATTCCGGAAACAACTTCTGTTAAGACAGAAATCCAGTTTAACCCGCTATTTGTAGAATAAGAAAGTCCATTGCCATGAGTAATCCATAGTTTATTATTAGCGGTATCAATGAACTTTGGGCTTGCAGGAGAATTAACCTGAGTCCATTGCGAATAACATTTATCCTGATAACCGGATAAAAAAGCAAAGATTGTCAATAAAACGAAAATAAATTTAGTTTTCATAAAGAAATAATTTTATTTTTATAAAATTATATTCCATATACTTAATACAAATAATAAGCAAGATAAACTATATCGAATATTTTAATTATTATTTTTAGAACCCCGAGAAAATTAACAATATCTATCCCAATAACAACAATTCCCGAAGGTAATTTATTGAATATTTCAAAGAACTCGCTCAAAGTTAATTTATGAAATAATTTTTCCTAAAGCAATATAAAAGATTTCCCTCGACGCTTAAATAAACAACTATAAAGAATCGGCAATTGAAATATTAATCAAGCAATCGTATGTATATAGAAAAGTAATGTTACTTTTACAAACGTATGACCCTCGATGGGGTCAAGGGGTGGGAATATTCATATGCTACAAACATAGCACCCCGACGGGGTGCTGAAGAAACGTATAATTATTTTTCGACTCCTTCAGGAGTCGTATGTTTGTATAAGAAGATAGAATGTATATTGAAAATTATTATTTTATCCTATATATTAAATTAAAATATTAACAAATAAAATGAAATATACAGAAAGAATAGTAATAAACCCTGAAATCAGATTTGGAAAACCCTGCATTAAGAACACAAGAATAACTGTTTACGATATATTAAGCTGGCTTGCATCGGGAATGTCTAATGAAGATATAATAAACGATTTTCCGGAATTGACCAAAGAAGATATTCAGGCAGCATTATATTTTGCAGCCGACAGGGAAAAAAGAATATCAGTTGCATGATGAAGTTGTTGTTTGATCAAAATATTTCTTACAGAATTATTGATTTAATTTCGAAAGATTTTCCGGAATCTAATCATGTTGCCAAATTAGGACTTCACAATAAAACGGATTTTGAAATCTGGAATTTTGCAAAAGATAACAGTTATACAATTGTTACATTCGATTCAGATTTCAATGATTTTAGCACCCTTTTTGGAAGTCCTCCAAAGGTTATTTGGTTAAGATTAGGTAATTCATCTACGAAAAATGTTTCAAAAGTTTTATTAAAAAAATCCGGTGTCATTAAATCTTTTGTAAAAGCTGATTTAGAAAGCAGCAGCAGTGTCTTAGAGATATTTTGAAACTCACGAAAGGTGCCGGATAATATTTCTGAGAACGATTAGACGGGTTTTATTTAAGAGATAAAAAGATAGTTACGTTCCTAAGGTGGACCTTAGGAACGAGATTAAATGGCAGTATTTTTTTTCGACTCCTTTAGGAGTCGTATGTTTGTAAAAAAGGGTTTAGAATATAGAAAATTTGAAGTTCATAAAGCGGAGCATTTCTTCGACGTCAAGGGAAACTTTTTCAATGAGGGTTTCAGTTTCGCCGCCGAAAATTTTTCCCATAACTGCTCCGTTTGAAGTCGCTACATAAACCTGTCCGTCAGATTTTTCGTAAACAGAAAAAGCTTTCGGCATCATAGAGCCGATTTTTTTTCTGTCATCCGCACTTAACATATTTGACGCTTCAACTCCGCTGCAATATTTGATAATGCTGTATTTACCAATTGGGTTGCCGCCGTATTTTATTACTTCCGCATTCTGGTCATAGACCGTAACAACGTGCCAGCCGGGCTGACTGTTTACCCTGTTCACTATAGTCTCAACGGTCTTTTCATAATCATACGGACTTTTCATTTCTTTAATCATCATATTACCGACCGAAAGACTTCCCACAACCCCGCTAAAAATTATTCCCAGTAAAAAACCGAATATTAAAACAACGCTAACTAAAATTATATTTTTCATTTTATTAATTTTTTTAATCTTCTTTAACACAAAGTTCACCATTGGATATTTGTTTGAAAGTCTGAACCGCTACAATACCGATTGCAATAATCGTAACGGCGAGCAATACAAACGAAATGTATTTGAATATATTATATTTTAAAATCTGAAATGCTACTGTTGATGCAATGGTTGAAGCGCTCAATGGGAAAGTGAAAGCCCACCAGGAAAGGAAATATTTAAGAGAGCGAAAACTTTTATACATAAAGACAAGCATTATGAGAAAGAAATATGTAAGCATAAGCAGTGCAACTGAAAAGACATCCCAGCTTGCGGCAATCCTCATATAGGAAATAAAACCAACGGCAGGGGGAGCAAGCAGAATGAAAAATGTTGGTATAAATTTTTCAGGCAGCTGCGGGTGAAAAATTACTCTGTAAAGGAAAATGGTAAATAAGACAATCCAGAAAAATATTCCAACTGCAAAATAAAAATACATAATCAGAGACGGGAGCAGGTCAACCCCTGTAATCGGAATTAAAATACTTCCGACTGCGGGAATAAACCAGGCGGGATTGAAATGATGAA
The DNA here is from genome assembly GCA_937983305.1 of uncultured Ignavibacteriota bacterium. GTDB lineage: Bacteria > Bacteroidota > Ignavibacteria > Tepidaquicellales > Tepidaquicellaceae > DSSM01. The sequence goes on from CALKAJ010000023.1 coordinate 7,035, forward strand.
TCTCAAAGCTGTGCTCAATCCAGAATCTTATTGTCAGATATAATAAAACTGTATGCAATATTGCTCCTGCCCACCAAAGGAAAACTCCAAGAATCGGGAAATACGAATAAAAAGCAATTGACAGTAAAAGCATAGAAATCGAAATAGCGGAAAAAAAGTTTATTCTTATTCTGTGCAGAAAATCTGTTTTTACTTCATCGAAAAAATAAATCGCCTTTAGTCCGTATAATAAAGTAATCAGTAGAAATAAAATAAAAGTGAATCCGAGAAATACGTCATATAATATTTTCGGAAGCCAGGCAAGATGATAGAATTTAGAAAAAGCTATAGTTAATCCGGAAAGACCCATCACTATAGCGTAGGAAGTTATCGGGAAATATTGTAATCTTTTCATTTTATTTTGGTTAAAAAAACCGCCGCCACTTTTGGGCAATAACGGCGGTTTTTATTACGCTGGTTATGGGATTTTTTTAAAAACTAATTTTTTGGAACACCTAAAGGTACTTCGTCAATCGCCTGTTTAAAGCCTTCTTTTGTCAGAGCACCTACAGCCATCTGAGGCTGACCGTCCATCGGAACAAATAAAAGTGAGGGGATACTTCTTATTCCAAATGCTGCTGCTAATTCCTGCTCAGCTTCGGTATCAACTTTATATATTACGATTTTTCCGTCATATTCTTCAGCGAGTTCAACCAAGATAGGTGAAATCATTTTGCAAGGACCGCACCAATCGGCATAGAAATCAACGATGCAAGGTAATGTACCTTCGTATTTCCATTCTTTATTTTTTTCGTAGTCGAATACTTTCTTTTTAAATTCTTCTTTTGTTAGAAATTCCATGTTTGTTTTTTTTGTTTGATTATTGTTGTTATCGTTTTTTGTTAATTCAACACCGTTATTATCTTTTTTTACCTGTGTATCGTGTTCGTGATTATCGCCTGCGGCTAAATAAATTCCTGCTCCGAGTACAACTACGGTAACTAAAGCAATCAATAAAATTTTTTTATTTTTCATATATTTGAGCTTAAAAATTTATAATTCATTTTAGTTGCTATTAGCAAGTTATCCAAATTATTTTTTATAGTCAAGTGATTTTTATGGGGATTTTTTTGTTTTATCTATTGCATTTATAAGCAAATAAGAATATATTTTTGCAAATTTAAAAAGAAAAAAATGATAAAACGAATACAATTTTATAAGTTATTTCCGTTTGTGGTATTTTTTGCGTTTTCTGTAATGGGGGTAAGCTGCGACGTGCTGACTGAGAATATTTCACAAGACCCAACGGATTTAGTAGGGACGTGGAAACTCACCAAGCAATCCGGTGCATTGCAGGATGTGTGTCCTGACGAGCAATTAGTATTGACCTCATCAAATCAAGCCACGTTACAATGTCCGGGAAGTGTAGCAATAACGAGGACGTACAATGTAGCGAACGGAATTCTTACGTACGTAGAGACGGGAATAAAATTTGAATATCAGATAAAGAAAGAAGGAACGACAACTACATTGGAGCTATACGGAGTGAATGTATCGCGTAATTTATTTTACACAAAGCAAAGCGATTCTTCATTGCTCCCGAATGCATCGGGAAATCGTGAAGCAAATACAAACAATTCATCAGAAAACGTTAAATAATCCGAAATGAAAAAATATATATCAATAATAGTATTAATCGCCGCAATCACAGGTGTTTTTCTGATTTCAACATTGATATCAGACACACAAAGCGTAATAATTGCCGATTCGCAAACCACTTTAAAAACCGGACTTGTAAAAAGTGTATCCGAGACAATCAGTGATATAAAAAGCGGTAACGGAACATTTGTGCCGGTTGATATTTTTTCGGTTGAAAAAAATCAAGCCGTAAAGAATCAAATCTCAAAGTTTGTAAACAATCCGACTATATTAAAATTAAACGTATCGAAGCTTTCGGAGATTTACAAAGCCGAGCATAATAATATATCTTTAAATTTGAAGTTTGACAAAGGAAACTCGCTGGAATTAGAGTTGACGAGAGTGCAGCTGCTTGAAACGGATTTTATTGTGAATTCTTTATCTGAGGGACGCATAACAACTCCAAAGGAATACAAACCCGGATTATATTATAACGGAATAATCAAAGGCGACAATAAATCAATTGCGGCAATCAGTATATTTGAAAATGAAGTTATCGGAATAATTTCAAACTCTGACGGTAATTATAATCTGGGAATGAACAGAACAATAAAAGATGAAAGCAATTACGTATTGTATAACGATGCGGAAATATTACTCAAGACTGATTTCGTATGTCCTGTTGGAGATATGATGGATAAATTTTATAAAGGAAATGAAAATCATTCGACAAAACATAAAGAGCATAAAGGCGGTGACAATTCAACGCTTCCCGTTAAAATGTATTTTGAGTGTGATTATCAAATGTATCAGGATGCAGGTTATAACACAACTACATTAGTAAATTTTGTGTCGGGCGCTTTCAATGCGGTAAAAGCAATATATCAAAATGAGTTTATTCCGTTCACAGTATCGAGCATTACTTACTGGAGTGCCGTTGACCCATACGCAAACTTAAACGATTCGTATGATATTTTATTAAGATTCGGAGGCGAGAACAAAGATCTCTTTCAGGGAAATCTGGCTCATTTATTATCAACAGGTCACAATCAACAATTAGGCGGAATAGCGTGGATAAGGGTATTATGTCAGGAATATAATAATTACGATTCATCGGGCAGATTCGGTTTCAGCAACATTGAGTATAATTACAACGGATTTCCGGTTTACTCCTGGACAGTAAACGTAATAACACACGAAGTCGGACATAATCTCGGTTCAATGCACACCCATGCATGCTGGTGGCCCCGTCCGAACGGCTCGATTGGAGCAATTGATTCGTGTTACAATGCCGAGGCCGGATTCTGTTTTTCGACACCAAGAGCAAGAGTTGGAACAATAATGAGTTACTGTCATTTATGGTCACCTGCAAACGGAGGCGGAGTGAATTTATCACTTGGTTTTGGACCATTGCCGGGAGATACGATAAGATTGAGATACAATCAGGCAGGCTGTCTGGAAAGAGAATTAAATTCATCGGAAATTCCGATATCATATTTGCTTGACCAGAACTATCCGAATCCTTTTAATCCCGTAACGAATATAAGATTTTCTCTGCCGGAAAATTCCAAAGTTACACTCAGAGTATTTGACATAAGCGGGAAAGAAATTACGCGGTTAGTTGACGGACAGACTTTAAATTCGGGAACATATTCGAAGGTATTCGATGCCGGAAAATTCAATCTTGCAAGCGGAATTTATTTTTATCAGATTACTGCAATCTCCTCAACAAACGGAAAAGTGTTTAACGAGGTCAGAAAAATGGTATTTACGAAATAAGGAAAGAGTTCCCGACTCCGGAGGAGTCGTATGTTTGTAGAAAAGGGATATTTTTTATATCCCTTTTTTTTCTGATTCCAAAGCTCCAGCTTTTATCTGATTCCAAAGCTCCAGCTTTGGAATCATCTTTAATGACTCAGTTTTTTTTTACTCTGATTCCAAAGCTCCAGCTTTGGAATCATCTTTAATGGGTCAGGTTTTTTACTTCTTCAGTGCATTTCTTGCCATTCCTAAGCTGGAGCTTAGGAATGAGATGGGTAGCCGTAGCTTAGGAATGAGAGAAAAAAGGGATATTAAAAAAATGGATTCCGGCCTTCGCCGGAATGACAAAAAGGGTAGGGTTCTATGTTTGTAGGAAAGAGTTCCCGACTCCGGAGGAGTCGTACGTTTGTAGAAAAGGGATATTTTTTATATCCCTTTTTTATTCCACTTCTATAAGACTTAAAGTGTTAGCTTTGCATAAAAAGCGGTACACTGCCTCTCCGGAACTGCCGGACTGAATGTTTTTCGTTTCTGCTATTTCATAATTCAGGCTTCCTGAAATTTCTCTCCGGGTAAGTTTATGAGTTCCTTCTTTGAGGTTGAGTATTGATAAATCAACATTGGAATTTTCCGAAGGGAAATTGCTGATAAGTATATACACTTTACCTGTTGATTTATCTTTTGACGCAATAACTGTAAATCCTTTTTCATTTCCACCTGTTGCGGAAATTCTAACAGTATTTTCTTTTAGAGTTTTCCACGCAATAAATGCATAACCTTCGGTTCTTAATTTTCCGTTTCGCTCACCAATTAATCCCATCGGGTGGTCATCGGCTCTGTAGAAATAACTTTCTTTAATGTTGTTTAACTCCGAATATGTTAAAAACGCACCGACGAATGCCGCGGCTGTACTTGAATTTGAATGCATTCCTGAGGGACCGGCGTTGAATTCAGTGCAGCTAATGTAAGTATTTTGGTAACCGTATTTATCGAGTTTCCCTCTGAAGAGGTTGTATTTTTTAACAACTTCATAAGGATTCAGACTTTCTTTCAATCCGCCGTAAGTGTGGAATGAGTAGAAATCAATCGGGACATTTAATTTTTGACAGTAAGAAAAGAGGTTGTCAATAAAATCCTGTTTTTCGCTCATACCTTCCTGACCCGGACCGCCTATAATCAATGAGTTGTCGTATTTTTTCAGAGTTAAGGCGACTTCAGCAAACATTTCACGAAACTGCTTGTAATCTCCGCTCCAAAACTGCTTCGAAAGCGAAGGTTCATTCCAGATTTCCCATTTTTTTATGTTAAGATAATGACCATTTGCCCATCCGTTGTTGTAATGCATAACGATGTGTTTGCAAATCACCGCAAACTTTTTGAAATCCTTTTCGTCGGCTTTGTGAGTTATTTTTCCTTTGCTATCTCTGATGGTTCCGGGAGGGTCGTTTACAGGGCGTTTGTTTTTTCCTTTCCAGCTTGAGCCGAGCCGGAAAAGAATATCAAAGCCGGCGTTTTTCATTGCGAGAATATAGGAATCTGATGTACGGAAGTCGTAACTTGATTCTTTTTCTTCATCGGCATCCCAATTGGGAAAAATTGTGTACCAGTCTGTCGGTCCGTAGTTGTCGTGATTTCTCATCGCTTCAAAGCCAAGCTTTTTGTAGATTTCAATGAAGCTATTACCGTCGTTTTCGGGTTTGCCGTGAGCACCAACAATCATTTCGAAACTGCCTTTTGTGTCGAAGGCATCTACGGTTACTTTTTTCGTTTGAGAATATGAAATGTTGACGAAAAAAAGCAGAGAGAAAATCAGGATGTAAGTTTTAGTTTTCATATTTTCGATATTTGTTTTTTAAAATTAGATGAGTTTGGAGTGGGAAAGGTTTAATTCGGAAAAGAGCGGAACACAGATGACACAGACTTATATTGATTTTTTGCTGTAAGGGTTGCCGAAGAGCGGAACACAGATGACACTGATTGGACGGATTTACACGGATTTTTTTTCTGAAAGGGTTGACAAATGGATTCCGGTCCCGACAAGCCTGGATGAAAAAAGACTCACCTTCGCCGGAATGACAAAGGGGTGATGTGTCGTATTTTTTTAGAAAAGGTGGATGCTACCCTTGCTACAAACATAAGAGCAGTCCGGGTACAAAAACGTATGATTATTTTTTATATAGACTTGAAAATAAATTTTTATTATAATAGAAATAATTTATCTTCCCTCTTTCCAAAAAATATTAAATCCGAAAGGAGCAATGATGAGATTAATTTTATTTGTTTCATTTTTAAGTTTGCCCTTTTTATTTTTTTCCTGTACATCTAACATTTACAATGTAGAAGTTTCAGACATCAGGGAATTAACCGATTTTAATGAAGACCTTGCCGGAGTTTTGGTTGGTGATTATTGGGGCTTCATCAACACAAACGGTGATTTTGTAATAGAGCCGCAATACCGGAATATACGGGCTTTCAACGATAAACTCGCCGCAGTTCAGTTGAACAATAAATGGGGCTATATTGATACAAAAGGTAATATGATAATTCCCGCACAATACGAAGATGCAAAAATATTCAGCGAGAATTATGCACCCGTAAAACAAGGAAACAGGTGGGGATTTATTAAAGATAACGGAAATCTTCAGATTGATTTTCAATTTGATGATGCTCTTCCTTTTTCTGACGGTTTAGCCGCAGTACAGGTTAACGGGCAATGGGGTTATATTAAAAAAAACGGTAAGTATAAAATCGAACCAAGATTTAGTAATGCAGGTGACTTTGTTCTAAGCTTAGCACCTGTTCTCGAAAACGGTCAATGGGGATTTATCAATCAAAGCGGTGAATATAAAATAAATCCAATCTTTGAAGCGGCGCAAAGTTTCTCGCTTGTTAACACAGGTAACGTTAAAAAATATATTTTAGCCGCAGTCAATGACGATGGTAACTGGGGGTATATTGATACGAAAGGAATCTTTGTCATTAATCCAAAGTATGACGATGCTTTACCTTTTTCAGATGAAGTTGCATGGGTTAAATCTGAAGATAAATGGGGATTAATTGACAGGAAAGATAATTTACTTGTTGATTTCAATTATGAGCAAGCGGGAATGTTTGGCAGCGGTTTGGGATTGATAATTCACAACGGGAAAAAATATTATATAGATAAAAAAGGAAAAGATGCCGGAGTATTGAAAATCACCGCATATATGGATCAATCAAACGAAAACCTGAATACTATGAATGATGACCCTGTGTTGACACCTTATGTTGGAGGTATTTATACTCATCCCAATACCTGTGCGACCTTTGGTTCAGTATTAGGAATTTATAATTTTCTTGATGATAAAATTCTAATAAATTGTGACGGTTATTTTGAATATCTATATAATAACGTTATTATCGAACCCAAAAGTACTTTAATACCAAAGGGTTTTGACTTTCCAATGGACAGAGAGGTTAGCAGTAACATTACATTATCCGTTTTTACTTATGATACTTTAAAGTTCATTGGTAAAAATCCCGGCGGAACAACTGAAATTAAATCGGTTGCAAGCAATAAGCGAAATTGTTTCCTTACCGCTCCGCAAGGTTTTTATAAATCAACTAACAGCGGTTCGAGTTGGTCAAAAATAGAAATTGGTTTGAAATCCGCTCCAAATAAAATTTCATTTTCAAACGAAAAAGTTTTTGTTGCTTCAATGGATGGTGCTTTCTCAGGAACTAATTACGGTGAATCAGGGTGGAAGCCTTTTGGATTAGAAGGAATATATGTCTCTGATATTTACTCATACAAGGATGATTTATATGCTTGCACACCCGACGAATTATTCTACTCAAAAACATCGGAGCCGGCCTGGGAATCAATATATAAAAAAGTTAACGGATACCCTTCAATACAATATGTTAACGATACTATCACATATATGCTGGTTAACGGAGAAGATATTTTATACTCGACACCTAAAAAGGAATCGTGGACTAAAATCAACAGTCCAATAAAAAATAAACACATCACGGACTTGCTGTTAGTCGGCGATAAACTTTTTGCGTCAACCTTTTCGGGGATTTTTTGCTCAACTAATTTTGGAGAAGAATGGACTAATATTTCAAATAATAATATTTGGGACATTGCTTTTACGAATAATAAACTAATAGCTTGCGGTTATGGGGTTTATATTTCGGAAGATTTGGGAAAGAACTGGGAAACTATCTATACACCAAAAGATAAAAATGATAATTTTAATATGACAGAATATGAAGGAACTATTTATTTTTATGGTATGAGCAATAATATATACCAAACGCCCGGTATAAGAAAATTTGCAAATGTAAATTATTATACGACACTTATTAAGCAGATACATAAAAGCAAGCCACTTGCCCATTTAAAAACTTACGACCTGATTTCAGGAAACAAAACCGTTTTTTATAAACAGTATTCCAATAATTCCGATAGAATCAGTTCGGCAACGATTAATGCACTTTTCACTCAGACCGGAAATATAAATATATGGGCTCAGGCATTGAATATGCAGGATATGGGCAACTATCACCAATATTCCGATAAATTCAAAAATAATGGTTTTTATAATCCGATGGTTGTCATTCTTGAAAAAAGGGATTTTCCTTTTGTTCCTAAATATTAAATTTAAGAATCATGAAAAAATTTATAATTTTGTTTCTAACTTTAATCATTTTAAGTAATAATATTTCTGGAAAGTTATTAGCTCAGGATTCTAACGACCCGATTAATAAAATGTATGGATTGTTTTTGGCAAATTCTCTCAATGTAAGTATAGATGATAATTATTTTGCTATTTCATCAATACCTGTTTATTTGAATAATTTTTCCGATTGCACTTTAAAAGATTCGACATTTCATCCTGATATAAAGCAGTATGTTAATTTCCCTAAAGAAATTAAAGCCCGGACATCAGAAACAGGCTTTATCTATTATTCATTGCATTGGCATCTTTTTAAAAAAGACTGTAACGATTTATTTATTAAGTATAATTTTGAAAATTCTTACAGAACTCCATTTGTTTTTCATATATTAAGAGAATTGCCCGGATTTCCTGATCCACCGCAAAGTAATCACGACGGCATAAAAAACGGACTTGCAGTTGTATCAAAATTAATAGGTTATATTCCCGTGTATGGCGATTTAATAAGTTCTTTTTTTGATTTAATAACTTTTCTTGTGTTTCAGGAATTGGAATATAAGAAGACAGAATATCCAATGGAATTTTATACACTTGCATATACTTATACTAACAATAAAGATATTGATGTACCGCAAACAATTTTTTACGCGGATTCTACCGGAACACCTTCGACAAATGCTTGCTATATGTTTCATTGTTCGCCTGCACAACCGTCTGATACAGCGTTTGTTATTGAAAAAATGGTAATCTGGCCCCGGAAGTTTACGGATTATCCACCGAAAAACGTTCCCGGATATAGCAGTGCTTCTATTATTATAAACATTTATAATTCATGGGAATATTTTAATGCAAAAAATAAAACGAATGCGGAGATGATTGTTAAATACAGGCCTGATTATGCAAGTATTCCGAAACTTAAAGTTTTAGTTGATGATTTGAATAAAAAGTCATTGAATGAGATTGCTGCTCTTTATTCCGACAATTATAACACGCTGGATGCGATAGAGACAGACGGACTGCTCGACGATTTTTATAAGGGAAATATCAATTTTAATTCGGCTGAGTTTAACAACAAGCTTAACAAAATTTTAAAAATTCATAAGCTCGATTAAGATATTTTTTTCACATTTCCGTAGCAAACGAAGGTGTTGCCAAAGAGCGGAACACAGATGACACTGATTGGACGGAGTTACACAGATACTTAAAGTTTTTCTTTGAGGAAAGGAACAAGGTTGTCTTTGTTGAGGCGTTCCTGCTTCATTGAGTCACGTTCGCGGATGGTGACGGAGCCGTTTTGTAAAGTTTCGGAATCAACGGTGATGCAATACGGAGTGCCGCATTCGTCCTGCCTTCTGTAACGTCTGCCGACAGCACCGGAATCGTCATAGAAAACCTTGAAATGTTTTCTCAGGTCTTCGGTTATTTTTTCCGATATTTCCGGCATTCCGTCGCGATTGACAAGCGGGAAAATCGCAGCTTTAATTGGAGCAAGTTCCGGATGGAGATGCATTACAACTCTCGTTTCGGATGACTTCGTTCCGTCTGAATTTTCTTTTACAACTTCTTCCTCGTCATAGGCATCAACAAGAAATGCAAAGAAACTTCTTGAAGCACCTGCCGATGTTTCAATTACATAAGGGATATATCTTTCTTTTGTGGAATCTTCGAAATACTCAAGTTTCTTTCCGCTGAATTCGTTGTGGCGTTTCAAGTCAAAATCCGTTCTGTTGTGTATGCCTTCGATTTCTCCCCAGCCAAAAGGAAATTCATATTCTATATCAACTGCCGCTTTTGCATAGTGGGCGAGTTTTTCGTGCTCGTGGATTTTCATTTTCTCTCTCTTCATTCCGTATTTCACAAACCAGTTTATACGCTGTTCTTTCCAGTATTCAAACCACTTCCCGTCATCTTTCGGATTAATAAAAAACTGCATTTCCATTTGCTCAAATTCTCTTGTTCGGAATAAAAAGTTTTTCGTATTTATTTCATTTCTGAATGCTTTGCCAACCTGTGCTATTCCAAATGGAAGTTTCTGCCGCGAGGCTTCTTTCACATTCAGAAAATTAACATAGATTCCCTGAGCCGTCTCAGGTCTTAAGTAAACAACTGCACTCGTATCTTCAAGCGGTCCGATGAAAGTTTTGAACATCAAATTAAACTGGCGTGCTTCTGTAAATTTTCCTTCTTCAAAACATTTTATCGCTTTGCGTCCTTTATTTCCCTTGTTGCCGCATTCGACATCTTCAAGCTGGTCTGCGCGAAAGCGTGCCTTACACTCTTTGCAGTCAACCATCGGGTCTGTGAAATTTTCAACGTGTCCGGATGCTTCCCAAACTCGCGGATGCATAAGAATTGATGAATCGAGACCTTCAATATTTTCCCTGAATGTCATTTCTTTCCACCACGCTTCTTTCACATTTCGCAGTAATTCTACGCCAAGTGGACCGTAGTCATAACATCCGTTTAATCCGCCGTAAATTTCAGACGACTGGAAAACAAATCCTCTTCTTTTTGATAACGATACTATCTTTTCTGTTGTGTCTGCTGTCTTTGCCAATTTAATTTTTTTAATTTATAGAATTACAAAAATACTAATTCAGGTTCTTTTTTCTTGTACCAAAATTAATCCTGTTTGAAATCGTGTTTTAATACTTCTTTTAATCCCGTTTCAAAACTTCTCGGTTTATATTCCGGCATTATAGATTTGAGTTTTGCGATGTCGGTTCGTTTTTCGAATGTTCCGTCGGGACGTGATGTGTCCCAGTGAACCTCTCCGGTGTAGCCGATTACTTTGCTTGTTATCTCAATATATTCCGTGATAGAATTATCAAATCCCGTTCCGATATTTACTATCTCAGGGCTTTCATAATTTTCCATCAGATATATACACGCCGCCGCACAATCTTCCGAGTATAAAGCTTCACGCCTTGGTTTTCCGGTTCCCCAGAATGTCGGTGCTTTATTCTCATTTTTCGCATCGTAAATCCTTTTTATTACTGCGGCAATAAAATGTCCGTTTTCAAGGTCATAGTTATCGCCGGGTCCGTAAAGGTTTGTGGGCATAGCAGAGATTGCATTGATACCGTATTGCTTGGAATAAAGCTGACAGGCAACAATTCCCAATCCTTTAGCAACTGCATAACCTTTATTGGTTTCTTCAACGTAGCCGGACATAAATCTGCTTTCATTAATTGGCTGAGGATTTTCTCTTGGATAGATGCAGGTTGAGCCGGTATAAAGAATTTTTGTTGAGGGCGAATATAATTTTATTGCTTCGAGTACGTTTAATATCATCATTGCATTCTGATACAAAAAATCCGCCGACTTAGTATCATTCGCTTTTATTCCGCCTACAAGTCCCGCAGTCATAAAAAGGAATCCGGGTTTTTCATCGCGAAAATATTTTTCCACACTTTCTTTTGAGAGTAAATCAAATCCGTTTTTTCTGCCGGGCGAGGAAATATTTTCGAAACCTTCTTTTAACAGCAGTCTTTTTATCGCTCCGCCAAGCAAGCCTGTTCCTCCGAAAATAGCAATCTTTGAATTCTTTATCATTATATATCGTTTAATTTTTCCATTACCAAAATTTTTCTTTCTGTCATTTCTTCTATTGCATATTTTATTCCTTCTTTGCCTGTACCGGAATGTTTTACGCCGCCATAAGGCATAGTATCCATTCTGTAAGTTGGTACATCGTTTACCACAACACCGCCTGCCTCAATATTTTCGTATGCATATAGAGCATTTTTCAAATCATTTGTAAAAATTCCCGCCTGCAATCCGAAGTCCGAGTTATTAACTTCTTCAACTGCCTGTTTAATGTTATCAATCTCGCGTAAGGTAAGTATGGGAGCGAAAGCTTCTTTCGAATTGATATTCGATTCTCTGCTTGCACCTTTAATAATAGTGGGCTCAATTACTGCACCGTCACGGTTTCCGCCTGTTAATATTTCCGCATTGCTATCCATAGCTTCGCCGAGCCATCTTTCAATACGCTCCGCTTCAGCAGAATTAATCATCGGTCCGGTTACGGTATTTTCATCAAAGGGATTTCCATATTGAATCTTTTTGGTTTCGGCTTTTAAAAGCTCCGAAAATTTTTCGCTGATATCTTTATGAACAAAAACTCTTTGAACTGATATACAGCTTTGCCCTGCAACTGCAAATGCCGCTACGGAAATTTTCGCCGCCGCTTTTTCAAGCTCTGCAGTTTTATCTATTATCACTCCTGCATTACCGCCTAACTCAAGCGATATTCTTTGCTGTGAAATTTTCCGTTTAATACCCCAGCCGACAACGGGACTTCCTGTGAAACTAATCATTTTAATTCTCGAATCGGAAAGCCAGAATTCCGCTTCGCTGCCTGTACTTGTAATCACGTTAACCGGACAAAAATCCAATCCGGTTTCTTCCGCACTTTCTTTAACAATTTTTCCAATTTCAATTCCGCATACCAGCGAACTGCTTGCGGGCTTAAGCAATACAACATTACCTGATGCAAGTGCAGGCGAGAGTTTATGTGCAACGAGATTAACGGGGAAATTCCAGGGAGTAATTGCAAAAATAACTCCAATCGGGAATCTTCTTATTATCCCTATTTTATTTTCCGAACCTTTCAGTAAATCCAAATCCATCGTTTCGCCCTGAATTCTTTTAGACTCTTCGGCGCCCGTTCTGAAAGTCAGTATTGCCCTATCCACTTCGAGCCTTGCGAATTTTATTGGTTTTCCTGTTTCCTGCGTAATGGTTTCGGCAAGAAAATCTTTTCGTTCCGAGATTTTTTTCGTTATCGCATCGAGCAAATTATATCTCTGATAAACGGGGACTTTTTTATATTTCTCAAAAACCGAAGTAAGATAGTTCAGAGATTTATTAATATCCTCTTTTTTTGTCTTATAAACTTTTTTTACAACCTTTGCGGAATAGGGATTAATTATATCAATAGTTTCATCCGATGAAATAAATTCATTCCCTATTAAATATTTTTCTGCATCCATAATCTTTGTTTTATACATCAAAATAATAAAAATAATGAAATATAAATATTAATAAAAAATACTTATATTTAGCATATTTATAAACTTAAATCCTGAGCGAGATGAAAAAGATAATTACTCTTTTCATTTTTTTAGTTTTCCTATCCAATACTTATTCACAAAATCAATCAGCCGTTTATCAGTCAAATCTTGTAAAGTTTATCACAACTCCGGTATCTGTTGACGGCAGCGGATTTCCGGTTCCTGTTCCGGGCTCATCGCCTTTTGGTATAAATACTTCCGAAGCCAGATGGAACTATCAGGACCCGTCGAGCATCGGCGGCAATGGTGCTATGAGCGGTCCCGGAAATCTTTTTTCACTTCCGTGGAATCTTAACAATAAAAGATTATGTCTGTATGATTCGATGTCATCAAATCCGGTATGGACATACACAGCGGCAACAAATGCAAATGACGGACATTCTGCGATGAATGATTCCGGAACACTTATCGTTTTTTCTTCGGGCAAAAACATTTTAATGTTTAATAAAAATTCAAATGTTCCGGTAAATAATTTTAATCTTGCGGTTCTGCCCGATACCGGAAATGCAGGTCCTGTTGATATGGCAATGGACGGAAGTTTTTATATCGGCACTGCTGTAAGAAGCGATACTTCAACTGTATTAAGATTAAATGCAGACGGCACTCAGGGCTGGAAGCTCAGAGTTCCGACTTCAGTTTACGGTGTAAATATTTCCCGCAACGACTCACTTGTAATTGTAAACACATATTCAAAATACTGGGTTGTAAACACTCATACGGGCGAAGTAAGATTTCAGGGCGATATAACTTACGGCACTCAGGCAAAGCAAGGCATCAGCGGAAACGGCACTTACATTGCACTTATTGATTACCGCGGATATACAAGACTGCTCGAATGGAACGGCAGTGCATACGTATTAAAATGGACTGTGCAGGAAACTCCGGGCTCATATTACAACTGGATTACGGCAGTTGATATTTCCGAAGACGGACAGTATGTTGTAAACGGCTCTCTGATATTTTTAACGAGCAGTTCCTTTGACGGAAGAATTAAAGTTTACAAAATCTCTGCCGGAAATACTCCGGTTTGGTCTTACGTCGGATGCGGCGATGAAGTTCAGTCGGTTGCATTTTCGCGTAACGGCAATATAGTTTCGGCGGCAAGCTGGGGCGATCTGGCACATACAAAGAGCGATTTAGTAGTATTCAAAACCCGCAACACAACGGGAATTCCGCTATACACTTTAAAAACAAGCGGCTCAATGTTTTATACTTCCGTATCAAACGACGGCAGGTCTGTATTTGCAACGGGAAAAGCCGTACACGCAAGGCAGATGGGAAGCGGCGGATTGCTTTATAACATAGCAATTGACACAAATGAAAATCCCGTAAACATCACTGCGGAAAACAGTTTAATACCCGATAAAAATTACCTTCATCAGAATTATCCTAATCCTTTCAATCCTTCGACAAATATAAATTTTGATTTAAAAGATAACGGTGCGGTTTCTCTTGATGTTTATGATGTTTCGGGAAAACTTGTCAGAAGAATTTTCGGCGGATTCCTGAGTGCAGGAACTTACAATATAAATTTCAATGCTTCGGGTCTCGGAAGCGGAATATATTTCTGCAGGATGCAGTCAGGTGATTTTGTTCAGGTGAATAAATTAATACTTGTAAAATAATTGCTCGTTGATTATAACGGATTCGATAAAAAATTTATTCGTAAAAGAAAATTAAAAGCGGCGGCTTTTTTATTTGCAGTTGCCGCTTATTCTTTAGCACTGATTATTATAAACCCGAAAGATTTTCCTGTGCAGATTCCCTGTTTATTTTACGAGGTAACAGGTTTATACTGTCCGGGCTGTGGAGGTAATCGGGGCGCATTTCTGATACTTCACGGGGATATATTGACGGGATTGAAAAATAATTTATTGCTTCTGATTTTTATTCCCGGGTTTGTTCTCGCATCGCTCAATGAGTTTCTTTTCATCGTTACCGGAAAGCAGTTCAGGTATCCTGAGTTTAAGAGTAAGGTTTTATACGGATTGGTTGTTGCGGTTTTGTTGTATTGGATTTTGAGGAATTTGCCCTTTGAGGGGTTTTCTGTTTTAAAACCATAAAAATCAGTTTATCAAGTTTAAAAAATTAAGGCGGCAAATATCAGTTCACGAAATAATGCCGCCTTTTGTATCAATGAGAACAAAATCTATCTTGACAAATTACTTAATTAAAATCATACGCTTCACATCAGAAAAATCGCCGGCAGTCATTTTATAGAAATATACTCCGCTTGAAAGATTCCCGGCATCAAAAATTTCTTTATAAACTCCTGCCTGTCTTATTTCATTCACAAGCACTTTTACTTCCTTTCCAAGTATATCATACACTACTAATTTTACAGGCTTTGCACTTTCAACCCGGAACTGTATATGCGTACTTGGATTAAACGGATTCGGATAGTTTTGACTCAAACTAAATTCTGAAGGGACTATTCCAACAGGGTCATTCACCGATATCGGCTGATTCAGATTAAGTTCAAAGACACCCCTGCCAAAAGTAGCAGCCCTTAGAAGTTTTGTTCCGTTATAATTGAAGTAACTGAAATCGAGTACAGGAACAAACGGCATACCGTTATTCAGTCTTGCCCAGTTACCTCCGTTATTTGTAGTTCTGTAAACTCCGAAATCGTTGCCGATATACATTATCCCTGAATTTGCAGAATCTATAAAGATGTCATTAGCAGGAATTTTCGGAAGATCTGAACTGATGTCGGTCCAGTTATTTCCGAAGTTAGTAGTTTTAAGTACGATAGCGCCGGCGTAAGCACTTTTAAGGAGATAAAAAGTATTGCCATTATACGGGTCAGCCTGAAGACGCATAAAATATCCGCCTGCAAGAGAGCCGAGATTCCCTGAAATGTTCTGCCAGTTGTAACCACCGTCTGAAGAGCGGGAAAGATTTACTAAACCTTCTCTTGAGGCGGCCATAATATTATTTGGTAAGAGCGAAGACTGAGCGGCAGAATAAATAGGCTTGCTTACGATAGCAGAAGATGTTGTAAAAGCCCAGGAAAGTCCTTTATCTGTTGACTTATAGAGTTTTTGTTTGAAGCATCCATATAGAATATCCGGGTTAACCGGATGCTGCCACCAGGGGCAAATGAAAGCCGAAGAATCAAAAGTACCCGGATCAACGAGCAAATCCCAGGTTTGACCTCCGTTTGAACTTCCCGCAAAATACCCTGCAAAAGTTGCGAAGAAAATATAGCTCGGGTTTGAATAATCCATAAAACATTCGGTACCATCTCCGAGGAATTCGAGTTTATATGGAGTAGCACCCCTGTCGTGAGTAGAAATAAATCCGTTATCCTGTGCACCGGAATATACAATATCAGGGTTTGTATTATGCGAAGCAACGCGGTAAGACTGAATAGATGTAATACCGGTGTTAGCAGAAAAGAATGTTTGTCCTCCGTTAGTTGATTTAAAAATACCGCCATCACAGCCAACGTACATAATCAACGGATTAGAAGGAGCATACGTAATTACGTGATGGTCAAGATGTGTATATGAATCGAAGGGGTCATTTCCTCCACCCGGTCCATTTGGGTCTCGTAAATACGAGAAAGTTGAGCCGTTAGTTGATTTACTGAATTCCTGATTACCGATAAAAACTTTATCGGGGTTCAAAGGGTCTATTGCAATACAAAGGTCATAGAAACCCTGATCGCCGCCTCCGGCAATATTAGCACCCTGAGAAATCTGATACCAGGAAGAAGCACCGTTAGTTGATTTATATGCACAGGAAGTCATACCGCCTGATATAGGTAAAGAGTCGTAAATAACAGTGTATAAGATCGAAGGATCGGATTTAGAGATATCGAAATATATTCTGCCAATTTTATTAGAAGGAGGCAAGCCGGAATTACTTGCAGAAAAATTCAAACCACCATCAACGGAAATCAAAATACCTGCCTGAGTTTGTTCATTACCGCAGGCAGCAAATACGATATTGGGATTTAAGGGATGGAATGATAAATCATAGACTCCTTCCACGGGGAGAATTCGTGTCCAGTTCGTGCCGGCGTTTGAACTGCGCCAGAGACCGTGATTAGGAGTTGCGTTCTGAAAATTATTTGCGATTGCAGCAATTACCAGATTTGAGTTATATGGAGAAACAACAACGTCCGTAAAATGTGTAACAATACCGAATTCAGAATTAATTTTAATCCAGTTATCTCCTCCGTTTGTTGATTTATAGAGACCATCACCGCTGTAAAATCTTTCATTCATTGCCCACATATATTCACCTGAACCTCCATATATAACGTCAGGATTATTCTTATCAATTGCTATAGCGCCGAATGTAATAAGATTTAATCCGCCGCTTTTATCAATCCAGGTTTGACCGCCGTTAGTTGTTTTCCAAATACCACCGCCTCCCGAGCCGGCATAAACTATGTTGGGATTAGTCGGATGAACAGCTATTCCCCTGACTCTTCCGCTAACTACACCCCACTGCTGAGCCATATTACCATTAGTAAAATCTATACCTGCAGGTCCGATATTATTCCACTGGTATTGTAAATTATTGTTTGATAATTGCATTTTAAAGATTTCAATTTCTTTCTGAGCGTCAATATACTCCTTTGGGAATATTCCGAGCTCATTAACTCTTGGTCTGTAGAACCATTCAAGCCTTCTGAATGCATTTCTGTTTTTAATATTAGCCGGAACTTTATCCCAGGCAGAAATAAAAGGCGGAGTTGCCGGAGTCTGATAAGCCCTGAAGAATATTTCATCTTTATTTACTGATTGAGAATTCGAATTGTAAAATGACAGAGCTGATGCAAGCAATAATATAACGAAAATTATTCTTTTCATAAGTCAGTTTTTTTATTTACTTAAAGTTTTTTAAAAAACATCAATTGCCTGTGCAATTTTACCTATTGTGTTCTTTTTTTAAATCCATACATAACAAGTCCTGCAATTCCAAATCCGATTACAGAAAATACCATTAAGTTATTTCCGCCGATGCCGGCGGTGACTGAGTTTTGATTATTGCGTTCAAGTTTTGAAAGACGTGCTTCAAGGTTATCTATTTTGTTTTGTTGTTCTCATTTTTTTTATCTCCTGTTTTTATTTTTTTGTGAACTAAATTAACTTTTTAAACTTTATGAACTTTATGAACTTTATGAACTTTATGAACTTGACAAACTTTATGAACTTATTTTACCAAACTCATTTTCAAAGTCTTTACATACTTTCCTGAAATCATCCTGTAAAAATATACACCGCTCGACAAATCACCTGCATTGAAATCAATTACGTAATAGCCGCCGTCTTTATCTTCGTTGAGAATTCTTTTAACTTCTCTGCCGAGCATATCATATAATATAATGCTTACTCTTGCGGCTTCGGGCAGTTCAAATGCAATTTTTGTAGAGGGATTAAACGGATTCGGGTAGTTTTGTCCGAGGTCATATTTTGTCGGCAGTGCCACTTCAATGGTATTTTCAAGCTCGAAATATTCAAAGTTGCCGTTGTAATCAATTTGTTTCAGGCGGTATTTATATTTACCTGAATTGCATTTAACATCTTTGAAAGTATATTCGCTCGGCTCCGATTTTGTGCCGTTTCCTTTTATATAGCCGGTTTTCTTCCATTCGCTTTGTCCCTGATTTCCTGATATGCATCTCTGGACTTCAAATCCTTCGTTGTTATACTCCTGCGAGGTAACCCAGTTTAGTTCGATATCTCTGTTATTCAACTTCCCGGTTAGTGATGCAAGTTTGACTGGCAGAGGGTGATCGTTATCTGATGCAGTCCAGTATAATGTATTGCTTAATGCAGAGATGCCGGAAAGAGATAAAGTACCTGAAAAGGTTTCTCCGTCATAACTATTTGTTGATGCAGCATTAGTCCAGCTTGCTCCGCTGTTTGTTGAGTAATATAAAATCATATTCGCCGGATTCAATCCCACACTCAGTTCATTTGCAAAATAAGTTGTAACCAGAATTGCATTCAATCCGGAAGTAACTGCCGGCGAAATTACAAACTGCTTATACATTCCTGTATTTGTTCCGTATATAACAGCATCAAATTTTCTTGTAACAACAGTAGCTCCCGGTGAAATACCGGTAGAAAGAGTAATGCCGATGTTTCCGAATGTTTCACCTTCAAGTTTTGCCGAGAATTCCCTGCTTGTTGTAACAGTTCCACGTGAACCATTAGCAGAAGTAGAAAATATCAGATTGTTGTTCGATTCACCGCTTATTGATGCAGTATTTCCAAGCGTTAATGTTTTATTTTTTACATCTAAGTCGCCGCTTGTGAGAGTCAGAGTTCCGAGATCGGAAGAGCGTCGTGTAGGGAAAGAGTGTAGATCTCGGTGG
>CALKAJ010000024.1 GCA_937983305.1 uncultured Ignavibacteriota bacterium
ACCAAAAAAAAATGATGACTTTAACTGGAACAGAGTATTAAAAATTGTATTCGGCTGGAGTATAATCCTTATAGGGTTTTACTTAGTCATAGTCTATACAAAATCATCAGAAACCACTTTTGCACCGGTTACTTATGACCAGTTCCAAAGATTATTAGACTCAAATAAAATAAAGTCTGCCACAGTTAAAATACAGGCTGACAATAGTTTTGAATTTACTGCCGAGCTAAAAGCTCCGGAAGTATTAAATAGTAAAGGAACCCCAATTGATAAAATTACTCTGATGCTGCCACAAGATGAAAATCTGCTGAAGCAAATCAGAGAAAAAGGTATTTCACCTCTCGAATTTAAACCTGATGATTCAGGTTGGGTAGGAATTTTACTTAACGCATTACCATGGCTTCTAATCATTGTATTCTGGATATTCCTGATGCGAAGAATGCAAGGCGGCGGTGGAGGAGGTTCAAAAAATATATTTTCATTCGGTAAATCTAAAGCAAAAATGCTAAGTGAAAGTGCTGTAAAAGTCACTTTTCAGGATGTTGCCGGTACCGATGAAGCAAAGACAGAACTTTTAGAAATTATTGAGTTTTTAAAAAGTCCGGGAAAGTTTCAAAAGCTTGGAGGAAGGATTCCCAAAGGTGTTTTATTATTAGGGCCTCCGGGAACAGGAAAAACGTTACTTGCAAGAGCAGTTGCCGGTGAAGCTGGTGTTCCATTTCTATCCATCAGTGGTGCTGATTTTGTGGAAATGTTTGTCGGCGTAGGCGCATCCAGAGTTCGAGATTTATTTGAACAGGGAAAGAAGAATGCTCCGTGTATAATATTTATTGATGAAATTGATGCTGTAGGGCGCCACAGAGGCGCAGGTTTAGGCGGCGGTCACGATGAAAGAGAACAGACTTTGAATCAGTTGTTAATTGAGATGGATGGTTTTGAGCAGAATAGTGGAGTTATAATTATTGCAGCAACAAACCGCCCCGATATATTAGACCCGGCGTTATTAAGACCAGGAAGATTTGACAGACAGGTTGTAGTTGACAGACCTGATGTAAAAGGCAGGGAAGGAATACTGAAAGTTCATTTAAGAAGGATTCCTCTATCTAAAGATGTGAAAGTAGAAACAATTGCCAAAGGAACGCCCGGATTTTCGGGAGCTGATTTAGCAAACCTTGTAAACGAGGCAGCTTTACTTGCCGCAAGAAGAAGCTCAGAAAATGTAACGATGAAAGATCTTGAAGATGCTAAAGATAAAGTTTTAATGGGTACTGAAAGAAAGAGTCTTATTATTTCTGACAAAGAGAAGAAAACTACTGCATACCACGAAGCCGGTCACGTTTTAGTGGCTAAGATGATTCCAGAAGCAGACCCCGTGCATAAAGTTACAATTATTCCAAGAGGCAGAGCGCTCGGCGTTACAACTTATCTGCCGATGGATGAGAAGCATACTTATTCAAAGGAATATCTTGAAGCAATGATTGCCTATGCGATGGGCGGAAGAGCAGCGGAAAAGTTAATATTTAATGAATATACAACGGGTGCAAGCAATGATATTGAAAGAGCATCAAATCTTGCAAGGAAAATGGTATGTGAATATGGTATGAGCGAAAAACTTGGTCCGATAACATACGGAAATAAAGAAGAAGAAGTATTCCTCGGCAAAGAAATTCATCAACATAAAAATTACAGTGAAACTACTCAGATAATAATTGACGAAGAAACAAAGAAAATTGTGATGGCAGGTATGGAAAGAGCAACGAGTATTCTTTTGAAAAATGAAGATGCTTTACATAAAATTTCTCTTGCACTGCTTGAAAGGGAAATTCTTGATGGAGAAGAAATTGATAAATTATTAAGAGGTGAAGAATTACCGCCGGTTGAAAAAAACACAGAGCCGATAACAGTTAATGATGTACCCAAAATTGTTCCCGGCAAGGTTACGGAAAAAATCACATAAATATTTAATGTTTTTATTTAGCAAATCAAGCGGAGCTAAAACTCCGCTTTTTTAATTATAATAATATGGAAGGTACGGATAAAATTGCATTAAAGTTTGAAATTCAAAGAAAATTAATTCATTTGATTTCAACTTTTATTCCGTTATTGTACTGGCTGTTTTTTGAAAAGAAAGAGGCAATAATTATAGTATCTGTTGCTTTTGTTTTAATGATTTTGCTTGATTTGGGAAAAAGATATTCTGAGCCTGTAAGATTATTTTATTTTAAATATCTTGGAACAGTTTTGAGAAAAGATGAGCAACTCCGTGACGGAAAGCTTTTCACAGGAGGCACTTTTCATATTACCGGAGTTTTTCTTTCGGTATTATTATTTGATAAAAATATTGCTATTGCTTCAATGCTTGTTATGATGATATGCGATTCTTTTGCCGCCATCAGCGGTAAATGGTTCGGTAAAATTAAAATCGGAAATAAAACCCTTGAAGGTTCAACATTCTTTTTTATAACCGGTGTTTTGCTGATTATGTATGTTTTTCCTTTAGGAAATACTACTGAGCATGCGAAGTTCTTTGCAGTTATAGCTTTATTTATTACAACTTTATTTGAACTTATACCGTCAATAATAGATGACAATATTTCAATTCCTGTTGTATATGGAATTACTTATACTTTATTAATTTATTTTTTAAGATAATAGGAGAATTAATTAATGGGATTAAAATGCGGAATAGTCGGATTACCCAATGTAGGCAAATCAACTCTATTCAATGCTTTAACCGAAACAATGAATGCGGAAGCATCAAACTATCCATTTTGTACTATTGAACCGAATCTCGGAACAGTTATTATTAATGACCCCAGAGTTGACGAGCTTGTAAAGATATATAATCCCAAAAAAATTGTTCCTTCAACAATTGATTTTGTTGATATTGCAGGACTTGTAAAAGGTGCATCAAAGGGAGAAGGTCTCGGGAATCAATTTCTGTCGCATATAAGGGAAGTTGAGGCAATAGTTCATATTGTAAGATGCTTTGATGACGATAATATTATTCACGTTGACGGAAATGTTGACCCGAAGAGAGATATAGAAATAATTGAAACAGAATTGATATTAAAGGATCTCGATACAGTTGAAAAGAGACTTGAAAAAGTATCCAAGAGTTCAAGAACAGGAGACAAGAAACTTAAGACAGAAGTAGAACTCTTTGAGAGATTAAAGGAGCATTTTGCAACCGGTAGACTTGCAAAATATTTTTATGATGAACAATCTGATGAAGAGAAGGCAATACTAAATGAACTTCAACTGATAACCAATAAACCCGTATTGTATGTTGCAAATGTTTCGGATACAGAAGTAAACGGTAATAAATATACAGAAATTGTAAAAGAGATAGCATCAATAGAAGATGCAAAGTTTTTGATATTATCGGCTAAAATTGAATCTGAAATTTCTATGCTTGCCTCTCATGAAGAAAAACAAGAATTCCTTAGTACAATTGGATTAGAAGAATCCGGCTTAGACAGGCTGGTTCATGAATCTTATAAATTACTCGGACTGATTACTTTCTTCACTGCCTCTGACAGGGAAGTACACAGCTGGACAATTCCTTCAGGTCTTAGAGCACCTCAGGCAGCAGGCAAAATTCATACCGATTTCGAAAAGGGCTTCATTAGGGCAGAAATAATAAAATATAAAGATTTTATTGTTTATGAGAGTGAACAGGCAATCAAAGAAAAAGGATTGTTATTTGTCGAAGGTAAAGAATATATTGTAGAAGATGGTGATATTGTTTATTTTCGTTTTAATGTCTGATGAGTTTAATGGTAACAAGCTTTAGCAGTTTCAAAAAAAAACGACCTTAAATGAGGTCGTTTTTTATAAATGGAAAATTATATGTAATTCTTATATCTTTTTCATAACCTTTTCAAGTATTTCAAATCCTTCATCCAATTCATTGCTTTTTATTGCAAGATTAGGTCTGAATCTTATTGTCTTAGCGCCGCATCCAAGAATCATTAATCCTTCTTTTTGTGATTCAGAAGTTATGAAATTTCTTTGCTCCGGAGTTGCACAATCAAATGCTGAGAAAAGTCCAAGTCCTCTTCCTGCTGATGCAATAGCCGGAAATTTTTCCTGAAGTTCGAAAATCTTCTTCATTAAATATTCACCTTGAACACGTGCATTTTCAACAAGGTTATCTTCGTTTATGATTTCAAGAATTCTTTTGAATCTGTGCATATCAACAATATTACCGCCCCAGGTAGAGTTAATTCTGCTTGGTTTCCTAAACACATTCTCTTCAATTTCATCAATTCTTCCTGTTGACAAGATTCCACATACTTGTGTTTTCTTTCCGAAAGAAATAATATCAGGCTGAACATAATGCATATGAGCCCACCATTTACCGGTCATTGCAATACCTGTCTGCACTTCATCAATGATAAAAATGATTTCGCTTTCGTCGCAAATTTCTCTGAGTTTAATAAAGAATTCTTTTCTGAAGTGATTATCTCCGCCTTCACCCTGAATAGCTTCAATAATAATTGCTGCAATTTCATCCTTGTTATCGGTAATCGCTTTTTTGATTTCCGATATTGCTAAGTCTTCAAGCTCAATTACTTTTTTGAGATTGATTTCATTAAGCGGAAATGTGATTTTCGGATTTGTAATCCTGGGCCAATCGAATTTTGGGAAATACTGAATTTTTACAGGGTCGGTATTTGTAAGGGATAAAGTATATCCGGACCTGCCATGGAATGATTCTTTGAAATGAATAATTTTTGTTCCCTTTTCTTCTTTATAACCTTTTTGAAAGTTTTTTCTTACTTTCCAATCAATTGCTGCTTTCAAAGCGTTCTCAACTGCAAGGGCGCCGCCTTCAATAAAAAATGCATACTTGAAATAATCAGGAACTGCATATTTAAAAAATGTGCCGACAAATTCTGCCTGCTCTTTGCAATAAACATCTGAAAGGGAAGGCTTGTTTAATGCCACAGCGCCGAGTTCAAAAATAAATTCGTCGGTGTGAAGTTTTGGATGATTCATCCCGAGGGGATTTGAAGCAACAAATGTGAAGAAGTCGAGTAAGTGCTTTTGATGTTTTGAATCGTAAATATAAGCACCTTTGGATTTTTGTAAATCAAGAGTAATATCAAATCCGTCAACAAGCATAAAATTCTTCAATGAATCCTGTACATTTTCCGGTCTTATAAATACTCCGCTTTTATCAACTTTGATATCGTTCATATGCAAAGTTCTCCTGTTTTTTAAATTTCGTAAACCGTTAATTGAAAATTATATAATACTTCCAATAATGGAAGATTTTTCTTTTTTCTTTTGTAAATATCCAATAACCTTATCAGCCTGTGATTCCGGAACAATAAATATCATACCAATGCCAAGATTAAACGTACGTCTCATATCGCTTTCAGGAACATTTCCTGACTTTTGAATTATGTCAAATATCGGAGGTCTTTCCCATGAAGTCCAGTCTATTTTCATTTTCCTGTCTTTCGGAATAACCCGTTTTGTGTTTCCTTCAATTCCTCCGCCGGTAATATGCGATATTGATTTCACATCAAACTTACTTCAGAGTACAGTTATCAAATTAAAATAGCTTCTGTGAACTTTTAGTAATTCCAATCCGAGTTTGTTATTCAGGTCAGGGTAATATTTATTTAGTTTTGCTTTACTGTCAAAAATTTTTCTAACGAGCGAATATCCGTTTGTATGTAATCCGGATGATTCAATTCCAATCATTATATCACCTTTTCTAACCCTTGAATAATCAACAATATTATTCTTATCAACTATTCCAAATATCGCGCCTGCCAGGTCAAAATCATCTTTTTGATATAATCCCGGCATCTCAGCGGTTTCACCGCCTATAAGGGAACATCCGTTTGCTACACAGCCTCGTGTTAACCCTTTTACAATATCAACAGCATTCGCAGTTATAAGCTTGCCGACGGAATAATAATCAAGGAAGAATAAAGGCTTGGCACCGCAAACAGCAATATCATTAACGCAGTGATTTACAAGGTCTTCACCCACTGTATCAAAAATTCCCAGAGATGCGGCAATTTTAATTTTAGTTCCTACACCGTCAACACTTGAAACGAAAACAGGATTTTTGTATTTAGTTAAATCAGGTTTAAAGAATGCACCAAAATTACCCAATCCGCTAAGAACTGATTTATTAAATGTTCTTTTTACAAGGGGTTTAATTTTGTCAACAAAATCTTCTGCTTTAGGGATGTTGACTCCGGAGGATTTATAAGAAACTTTCACACTGCAAGTTACCAAATGTGAATTTGATTTTCAATTCAAAATACCGTTTAGTCTTTTTTAATTACGGGAATGGGAAACTACTAATACAAATTCTGCCTTGAACTTTTCGTCAGGGTATTTAGATTTAATTTCTTGAATAATTTCAGATGGGGTCCCTCTGAATTGCTGCTCGTCGTGAGTGGTAAGATTTGTTCCAACAAAAATTCTTTTATCAGGTACAACATCATTTAATTCTTCGAGCAAAGTCATTAAACGGTATGGAGTATCCATCAAAACAGTGGAATATTTGAAATTGCTTAAATCACTTAATTGCTTTTTCCTTAAATCGGATTTAGGCGAAAGAAAACCCAAAAAACGAAATCTGCTAATATCAAATCCGGAAAGCACTAATGCTGTTAAAACCGAATTTGCACCTGCAATGAATTCAATTTTAACACTCATTTCAATGCACCTTTTAATAAGCTGTAAACCCGGGTCAGCAAAACCCGGAGTTCCGCAATCGGAAATCAGAGCAATATTTTTTCCCGATAAAAGTTCGAGAATATATTCTTCAATAACCTGCTGTTCATTATGTTCATTAAGATTAAAAAGTTCTTTTTCAATCTCTAATTGTCTTAAGATTTTACTGCCTTCTTTAAACTCCTCGCAAATAACAAAGTCGGAATTACGCAGAGATTCCAGAGCTCTTATTGTAAGGTCTGCAATATTTCCGATTGGAGTAGTGATAAGGAAAAGTTTACCTGCGTTCATTTTCCCGTGCTTCCATAACCGCCTTCACCGCGTTTAGTATCTGAAAGCTTTTGAGCGGGAATGAGATCTGCAGTATGATATTCCGAAATAATTAACTGTGCAATTCTGTCTTTGAATGAAATATCAAAAGGCTTTTTCCCGTGATTAATTAATATAACTTTCACTTCGCCACGGTAATCGGAATCAATAGTTCCGGGCGAATTTAAAACAGTAATTCCATGCTTTAATGCAAGACCGCTTCTTGGTCTTACTTGTCCCTCGTATCCTTTTGGAATTTCAAGAACTATATTAGTTGGAATTAATTTATACTCGCCGGGCTGTATGGAAATCATTTCAACGGATGAGGAGCATAAATCCATACCCGCAGCCTCGTGCGAATGATACTCGGGTATTGCCGAATCAATAGATTCGTCGAATTTTTTAAAATAAATTTTCAGTTTCATATATTATAAAAAAAAGGGCGGATAGACCGCCCTTAGAAAAAACACTAAAAATTTTAACGACCGAATTCACCTAAAGTGACACCGGCAACAATCATAATAATAACTACTATAATTGCGAGAATACCAAGAATGACCTGAATGATTCCGAGCCACATTCCAATTTGTGCCATAGTTTTACCTGCATCGGATGATCTGCCCTGAGCAATTGCGTTAAGCTCTTTCTTGCCGATAATCCATGCGGGGATGGCTGCAAAAATACCACATAGTACCCATGATGCAATACCAAGAACTAAAGCCCAGATAGCTGAACTGGAAGCTTTACCTTGATTTGAATAACCGCCGCCAACGGGTGGTGGGGGAGGAGGTGGAGGAGGAGGTGCAAAAGAACCGCCGTCTTGAGAATAGTAAATTTTATTTTTCATTATTAGAGAGTTTAGTTAAGAAATCTTGTTCAATATAGCAAAATAAAAGAATAAATAAAATTATAAATTAAAGTTTAAACAATTGTATAAAAGAACCGGGGAAAAAAATAGGCTGCTAATTTGCAGCCTATTTTGAAACATTATTATTTAGAATTACTTCACTTTCTTTTTCCTGATTTTTCGTTATTTCCGCTTTTTGTATCGTTCCGGGGAGACTGCTTCGGAGTTTGTGTTTCCTGCTTCGGTGTACGTGTCTCCTGCCTTTGTCGCTTTGTTTCCTGTCTTGGCTGTTTTGTTTCTTGCTTTGGCGGACTATATTTTGGAGGCTCAGTTTTAGTTTTTGGAGGCTCAGTTTTAGTTTTTGGTGCCTCAGTTTTAGTTTTTGGAGGCTCAGTTTTAGTTTTTGGAGTCTCAGTTTTAGTTTTTGGAGTCTCAGTTTTAGTTTTTGGAGCCTCAGTTTTGTTTTTTGGAGTCTCAGTTTTAGTTTTTGGAGCCTCAGTTTTAGTTTTTGGAGCCTCGTAATCGCTGTTAGGTGTTTTGGATTTGTTCACATTACCATCATCATTTTCAGTAGTTGTCTTAGTATATTTTTCCTTTTCTTTAGTTTTAGTCACCGGAGCTTCTGTTTTTACACGCTTTTTATCGGCAGGGTCTTTTACATAAACATCTACTCTATCATCTTTAAGAGTTGGTTTTACTCTGTCGTCAGTTGTTTTAATTTCTATTGGTGAAATCTTTTTCCCGGTTTCAGTAGATATTACTTTAATATCCGGGCCATTGTATTTTTAGATCGGAAGAGCACACGTCTGAACTCCAGTCACGAATCACCATC
>CALKAJ010000025.1 GCA_937983305.1 uncultured Ignavibacteriota bacterium
CATACGACATGCTGATTCGTGACTGTAGTTCAGACGTGTGCTCTTACGATCTATACTTCTTCATTTCGATTCTTTCTTTTGTATTGTTCCTGTTTTTTTCAGTTACATATACTGATTTTCCTTTGTGAGGTCCTTCAATCGAAACGAGCTTTATGTTAATCCTTGCTCCTTCTTTCTTTTTGCCCATTCTTGTTACCTATAAAATTTATTTATTAATTGACAAATATATCAAAAAAAATTGAAAAAATTAATGCTAATCCGAAAAATTAACGTTGGATTTACACTTTTAATTAAAATTTAAAAAACTTAATATTGCATTATATTATAGTGAAAAATATGAATTATATTAAAATCTTAGCAATATTTACGGTTTTTCTGGCTATTTCGTTTGCAAATGCACAGGAAAATCTGAAAGTCCCTTTGAATATAAAGAGGGCTTATGAGAATGGGACAAGAAGTGCAGACGGAAAACCCGGAGTAAACTATTGGCAGAATAGCACCAATTACGATATAAATATTGAGGCAAATCCTGTTCTCGGGAAGTTTTACGGAGAAGAAACAATTGAATATTTTAACAACAGTCCCGATACTTTATATGAAATTGTTATAAGGTTGTATCAGGATTTGATTAAAATTACAAATACACGTAACTGGGAAATCCCGAAAGATTTGCTCACTGACGGCGTAAATATTTCTTTCATCAGCGTTAATGGAAAACAAATTGATTTGAACAGCAGGAAAGAATTTTACAGGCAGGGAACAAATGCATTTGTGAATTTATCCGGGCATATTTTTCCGGCTACTTCCGCAAAAATTATAATAAAATGGGATTTCGTTATTCCGAAAAATCTTTCGGTGAGAATGGGAAACTATTTCGAAAACACTTTTCATATTGCGTACTGGTATCCTCAGATTTCGGTATATGATGATATTGACGGATGGGATAAAATTAATTACAGCGGTACGGTTGAATTTTACGGAGATTTTAATAATTACGATGTGAAAGTAAAATTGCCGAATAATTATGCGGTCTGGGCAACAGGACTGCTTCAGAATCCGGATGAAGTTTTAAGTGTGAAAATACTTGAAAGATTTAAAAAGGCAAAAATTTCAGACGAGGTTGTTAATATAATTACGAAAGAAGATTATGCATCGGGGAAAGTATTCAGAGACGAGGGCAAATATAATTTCTGGCATTTCAAAGCTGAGAATGTTCAGGACTTTGCTTTTTCCGTTAGCGACAGATTTTTATGGGACGGAGTTAATTATAAAACGCCTGATGGCAGAAACGTATTTATTTGTGCGGCTTATAGAGAATCGGCAAAAGATTTTTATCAGGTCGCAAAACTTTCTAAAGATGTAATTAAAAGATTATCGGAAAGATTTCCGGGTATTCCTTATCCGTATCCTGCAATGACTGCTTTTAACGGCGGCGGCGGAATGGAATTTCCTATGATGGTAAATGATGCCTCGGAAGAGAAATGGTCTTCCACGGTTCATCTTACTTCACACGAAATATCACATACTTATTTCCCTTTCTATATGGGAACGAATGAAAAAAAATACGCCTTTATGGATGAAGGCTGGGCTGTAATGATTCCGTTCGAAATGCAAATGGAACTTGCTCCCGGGTATGACCCGCGTATAAGACCTGCTTCTCAGATTAGTTTATATGCAGGAACGGAATATGATGTTCCGGTTATTACCCCGTCTAATATTGTAACTTATTATTCTACCTATAGAAATAATGCATACAATAAACCGGGAATGGCATATTATTATTTAAGGGAAGCTCTCGGTAAATCTGCTTTCGATATGGCTATGAAAATGTATATTAAAACGTGGAACGGAAAGCATCCGATTCCTTATGACTTCTTTAATATTTTTAATAATGAAACGGGAATGAATCTGAACTGGTATTGGCAGAACTGGTTCTTTGAAGTACATTATGCCGACCTTGCAATAGAAAAGGTAAACATTAATAACAATACCGCTGAAATAGAAATAAAAAACAAAGGCGGATTATTTGTACCCGTTCATCTTACTTTGAAATATGATGACGGCTCGTTTGAAGAAAAAACAATTCCTGTTACCGAATGGGAAAAATCGAAAGATAAAATCACGACAAGTATTCTTCTTGACGGAAATCTGAAATCGGTTTCGCTTGGTGCAAGTTGGATTCCGGAATCATTTCCGGGAGATAATGAATTTATAGTGAATTAGTTTATTCAATAGTGCACTGAATTCCGTTTTCAATAAATAAATTTTTAAGGGATTCGCTTTCATCTTTAGATATGAATGCGAATTCCTTTTTATATTTCCTCCCCAATGCTTCATACTTTGAAATACCGAGATTATGATATGCAAGTAATCTTGCTTTGTTTACATTGTTTTCTTTGCAAAAGGAAATAATTTCAGTAATGGAATTTTTATCCGCATTAAAATCCTGTATCAAAGGAATGCTTACCGTGATTTTTTCCGCAGAGTTAACGCAAAGTTTTTTAAAATTATTTATTATTACTGTATTATCGAGTCCGGTACAATCTTTATGCTTTTCGGCGTTGAGAGTCTTAATGTCAAAATAGAAAAAATCGAAATCATCTATGAAATCTTTAACATTTTCATAACTGAAATATCCGCAGGTTTCAACTCCTATTGAAAACCCGTTTTCTTTTGCAAGCGTAAGAATTTCTCTGACAAATTCAGGCTGAATAAAAGGCTCGCCGCCTGATAGAGTAATTCCGCCGTTTGAGTTTCTGTAAAAAAGATAATTTGATTTAATTTTATTGAAAAGTTTTTTTGCGGAGATTTCATATCCGATTTCTTTTAAACCGTTTTTAATGCACTCTTCAATACATTCTTTTTCTTTGCAGTTTTTAAAGTTATCTCTTGAAAATTCCGGATATCCTTCCGGACTTATTGTAATGGATTTGCATTTGCATATTTCAAGGCATTTGTAGCATTTAATGCAAAGCTCTTTGTTTTGAAATATCTCAGGATATGGCAATTGCCCTTCGGGATTTGAACACCAGTCACATTTTAGAGGACACCCTTTTAAAAAAACAGTTGTACGAATTCCTTCTCCGTCATTAACGGCATATTCCTGAATGTTAAATATTATTCCCATTTAAATGCTATGCTCGGTTCTTTGAATTACCTGATCCTGAATTGATTTGCTGAGTTCGACAAAAAATGCACTGAAGCCGGCAACCCTTACTATTAAATCTCTGTAGTTTTCGGGATGAAGCTGTGCATCTTTTAGCATATCGCTGTCAACAATGTTAAACTGCAATTGAAAACCGGGATAGCCGAAATATGAACGAATCAATTGTAATAATTTTTTTGAACCTTCAACACCTTTCAAAACTGTCGGATGAAATTTCATATTGTGAAGTCCGCCGCGGATTTTTGTATGGTCAATTTTTCCTGCAGAAAGCAGAACTGAAATCGGACCATTAACATCTGTTCCGGGATAAGGAGACGTAACTCCGTCGCAAAGCGGCTCTCCTGCATATCGCCCTTCCGGAGAGGCACCGCATACTTTTCCAAACGGAGTATGAGTGCTGATTGCAAGCATTGACGGGTCATAAGGTACTCCGAGATAATTTTTATTTTCGGATACATATCCGCAGTAGCTTTCAAAAAGTTCGGAATAAATTTCATCGGCGAAGTCATCATTATTTCCCCACTTTGGTGCGCCAAGTGCTTTCTTCCTGAGCTTTTCAAATCCTTCCCAGTTTTTATTGCACGCTTCTCTTATTTCGTTTAAGTCATTTAGTTTTTTTACTGCGGCAAGTGAGTTAGCTACATTTACAAGTCCCGTGCTTAATGTCGTCGGAGTTCCGTTTACAATTGCTCCGCCGTCATCAAGGGATTTTCCTCTGCCGATGCAATCTCTAATTAAAACAGAAGAGTATATTAAATTGCATACCTGCCTGTGCGCTGCCATTGCGTAATTCCAGTACCTTTGCCAGTTTGCAATAGCATTTCTTAAATGAAATTTATATGTCTCTTTGAGCTCTTCATAGTTTTCCGGGATTTTAGTTTTGTCAAATTCAATCCCTGTTCTCGGGTCAGTGCCTCCGTTTAATGCGAATTCAAATATTTTCATGTGATTAATAAAACCTGCCTGAACTACTCCGTAACTCATACCTTCAAGAGTCGGCTCGGTGCATCCGCCCATTGCCGCATACTTGCGGATTGTCTGAAGAGGAAGTTTGCTTTTTTCAAGTTCGTGTTGAATATAAACTTTCAGATTAAACCACGCAGGGAAACCGCAGCCTGTTTTAACACACTCAACAGCTTTCAGAAGAAATTCATCGCTTAACGTATCTTCATACCAGATGGAAAGAGTCGGCTGAGTTGTCTGGCAGTTAATTGCCGATTGCAGGATTAATTTAGAAAGTTCGTTATCTCCTCTTCTGCCGTGCTCGTCAGTTCCTCCGAGAATCATATTCTGGTAAAGGTTTCCGGAGCCGAGACCTTCCCAGGAAAATGAAGCAACATATTCAATCTCGGTCATTTTTACTCTTAAAGCTTCAAGCAATTCAAGTACTTCAATATCCGAGATAATTCCCTTTTCTTTATCGGCTTTATAAAACGGATACATATATCTGTCAAATCTTCCGGGACTGTAACCGAGCTGAGCTCCTTCAATATGTCCTGCAAGATATATAAACCAGAATGACTGCATAGCTTCTCTGAAATCTTTGGGTCTCTTTGCGGGAACATTTTCGCATCTTTCCGCAATTTGAAGAAGTTCGAGTTTTTTATCTTTGTCGTTTGTTTTTCCGGCTTCTGCTCTTGCGGCTTTGGCATAATTATTTGCCCAGTTAATAGTAGCTTCGAGAACTCTTATGCCGGCACGCCAGAAATAAATTTTTTCCGCAGATTCATAATCAGTTACAACAGTTTCCTTAATCAGATTTCTCATCCGGTTAATTATACTTTCGAATCCTTCGTTAAGAGCAGTTTCAAAATCCAGAACATATCTTCCTTCCGGGGCAGGGTCGTGCGGTGCGGTATATAGAACTGCCTTCCAGCCGTTTTCTATATATCCTGCTTTCTCAAAAACTTTTTTCCATAAATCATCGCCGACATCCTGCATTGATTTTCCAAGCCAGTATTCGGCACATTCTTTCAATTCTTTTTTATCTTCTTTCGAAAGTAAAAATTTGCCGGAGAAAAATTCGTAATCTCCCGATTGAGATAATTCTTTTGCTTTCGCTATTCCTCCTCCCGTTCCAAGGTCTGTAACTTTATCCTGTGCTTCGTGCTCTTCGTTATTAAATTCCCTTATAATATATTGCGATGCATAATTGCAGTATGGAATTGCACCTCTTACAAATCTTGTTTTACTTCCAACAAAAGGTTCGGGATATTTTATTGATGTGGTAAGATTTTCAAGTGCGTATGCGTGACATTCCGCTCTTCGTTCAAGAACATTTTTTCCGTCTGTATTTTTATGAGCTTTTGTGTAAAGATTGATATATTCCGAATCAATAATAAGCGGCTCGGATAAATATCTTTCACGCATAAATTTGATTCGCTCTGTTGAAGGTGAGCCTTTAACTTCACGGGGAGAGAAATCTTTTTCCTGAGATTCCATAGGTGTAATTATTTAGGATAATAAATTATCTGAATTTATATAAAATTCTAATGAAATATTATTCTAAAATTCAGGATTATAATTCGTTGTAATCTATTGTAATTTCTTCGTTTGGTTTTATCGCTCTTACTGCGTAGTATTCGTAATCAGCGTCCGGCTTTGCATTCGGAGTTTTTGAGTGATTCAAAAACCAACCGACTGCCATTTTGTTGTAATTTTGAGGTCCGATATACATATCTCTTTCCTCGTCATAGATTGAATGTTTCTTGATTATCTTGAAAGGTATTCCGAACTTTTCAATGTCTTTGAATTTTATATATCTTGGCTCTTCATCGTCAAAAAGCGGAAGCTTAGTGCCTCTCTTTATATATTCCGTCGAAAATACACCGACACCGTGTACTTTTGATTGCTTTAACTCAAACGTTATTAATTTTTCTTTTGCCATCTTTTATATTTTCACTTTAATTACAATTTTTATTACTTCTTCCGGTCCGTTAATATTTATTCCCGGTTTGTGCAAATCTTCCGGAAAGAAAACCGCAAACATACCTTCTCTGAAATTTAAATAATCACACTCCTCGTCAAAAAGCATATAATCATTTTCACTGTCATATT
Source organism: uncultured Ignavibacteriota bacterium (assembly GCA_937983305.1). Classification (GTDB taxonomy): domain Bacteria; phylum Bacteroidota; class Ignavibacteria; order Tepidaquicellales; family Tepidaquicellaceae; genus DSSM01. The sequence continues at coordinate 6,224 of CALKAJ010000025.1, forward strand.
CTTTGAAAACTTTCTGCGACATTAACGGAGCATAACCAACCTTTTCAATTCCTTTGAAGACATACTGAACATCTATATATTTTTTATGTGCTTCGAGTTGAGCTTCATCTGTTTGTTTGGTTAAATATTTTGTCTTTATATAGTAAATATTTTCACCGTCAATTTCATATTTACCGTCTTCAATTTTTGAAAAATCAGTTTCCTTTAAAAAATCAATTGCGGCTTTTATTCTTTTATTTTCAAAGTAATATAAGTCCGAATTTGCAAGTTTATCTATTATCATATTTTGAAATTTATTTAATACAAATCTAAACTATTTAAATTTTTTTAAACAGGTAAAATACAAGTTTACAATAATTTAATAGCATTTTATATTCCCTTATTCTTTTCTTAATATTTCATAACTATTTTAGTATATAAATTAAAAATTTATTTATTAAACCATATTATAAAATATTAGTAGTAATCATCTTATTTATAACGCCGTTGCGAATTTTTCCGCAATCAGATGAGAAACCCTTGTTAAAATATTCTTCATGGCTTCTGTTACAGGCGGTTCCATCGCCGGTGATTTATCAAAATAAAGAGAACGGCAATAACAGAATAAATTTTGGATTACGCTGGCAGATTATTCCATTGAACTATTCATTTTCCGCAAATAAATATGTTACAAATATTCAGTCGTTTTTTATAAAACCTGTCAGGAGATTTGCAGGCTCGGCGGAAATTTTTATTCAACCTGAAGTTACATTCAGTGATTTTGATAACGGGAAATTTAATAATTTCTGGATATCAGGCGGAACAAGGTTGATTCTTCCTGTTACAGCTTATGGAGAAGTGCTTTCCGCATCCATTGGAGTAAAATATAATTTTCATAAAAATATTTCAGACAGTTATGAGAATTACCCCGGCATTGAAGGAGGAGTGTATTTCATGGGCGGACTTGGAGTACAGGCGAATTATAATTTTAACGAATTTAATAAAATAAATTTTGGATTATTCATCAAATATTATTAATATGAAAAAACTTTTATTGATTCTGTTTCTGATAACAATTACATCCGGCTTTTCTTACGGAGAAAGTTCTCCGGAAGAAAATAATTTTTTTCGCGAGAAAAAATATTCCATAACCTGGGGCGGACATTCAACAGTTTTGATTAATATTAACGGGAAAAGAATTCTGACAGACCCGTTACTTACAAATAGTGTTGCAGGAATTTCAAAAAGAAAAACAGGTTGTAAACTTGATTTGAATATAAATGAAAGACCCGACATTATTTTGATATCGCACAGCCATTTCGACCATTTATGTATGAATAGTCTGGAATTACTCGAAAAAAAATTCCCCGGAGCAAAACTCGTTTTCCCTGAAGGTGTTGAAGATTTTCTTCCGGATTTGAATTTTGATATGTATAGATTGAGAACTAACAAAAACTTTAAGAATTCGGTTGTTGGCGAATCGGTAGTAATTGACGGAGTAAAAATTACAACAGTTTACGCAAAACATTCCGGCGGGAGATATGGATTAGATTCGTATTTCTGGGAAGATAAAGGGCATACGGGCTATATAATTGAATACGAAGGAGTGGTAATTTTCTTTTCCGGAGATACCGGATACGATAAAAATGCTTTTAAAGAGATTGGAAATAAATTTGAAATAAATACGGCACTAATACAAACAGGTCCTTGCTTTGATTGTGAGAATGACGGCTCTGAAGAGCACGCTTCTTCGGTAGAGGCACTGAATATTTTTATTGATTTGAAAGCGAATTATATGGTACCTGTTCATTACGGCTCAATTGAGTATGATACTGATGCCGATTATCCCGTCTGGGTTTTGAAAGAGATTATTAATAAAAAATATAAAAGCCTTGTAACTGCCGGAAATAGCGATATTAATTATGATATCAATTTTTCGGACAGAATAATTATTCTTGATGAAGGCGAAAACATTTCTCTTATTAAATAAATTTCGGATTTCTGCCGAGTGAAATTATAAGTCCGGCTGCATATATTGAAAATGAAATCATAGTAATGGGGGGCATTCCGCCGGGCCATACGGAATAGGAAAGCCAGCTTCCGTATCCAATCAATAAAACGTGTATTAGCGGAAGAATTAACAGTAAAATGTAAAACAATTTATTGTTGTTTTTTCTAAAGCCGTTTTTATCAAAATAAAAAAATAACAGCGAAATCAAAGATATAATCCCTGCAAGAATTGAAATTCCTGAATCAAATTTGAAAGTACCCGATTCGTTAAAGAATTTAAGGAAATATACTTTGTTTAATAAAATTATACTTATTACGGAATGAAGGATAATAAATATAAAACCTGAAAAACGTAAACTGTTATTTTCATCTTTCCCGTAATATTTTAATATTGGCGAAATGGTTAAAAGAATTAATCCGGAAAACGAGAGAGCTTTATTTGCAATGAATAATGGTAATTGATCCCATGAATTTGTACCAAAAACTATATATCTTAATACTGCATATATTAACGTACCTAAAAATATTAAAATTACCGTTATTCTGTCCATTCAGGTTTTCCGGATTAAATTCACAAATATTATTTTACTACAGCTATTTTTTTAGACTGAAAATCTCCGTTGCCGGATAACATAATATAGTAAACTCCGCTCGGCAAAGAAATTGTGCTGTATCTTTCCTCGTATCTTCCGGGAGTTAAGCTTTTGTTTAAAATTATTCCTACGCTTCTTCCCGTATTATCAAATAATTCAAGTTTATAATCATTTTCTTTTTTAACTTCAAAGCTGATTTTAAATTCCGGATTTGAAGGATTAGGATAAATTTCTTCAAGTTTAAAACCTTTTGCAACTATTTCATTTTCATTTATAATGCTCGTATTTTTGGTTAGTCTTACAGAATCAATAAATGAATTATTATTATTATAGACTTTTAGTGAAAAAGAGTTATAAGTTACATCCCCAATGCCGAAGTTATAATCTTTTACTGATTTCAACGTGTATGAGGCATTTGAAGGAGTATATAAAGGTGCACCGCCTCCTCCAAGTACCATATGGTGAATGTTATTTAAAAAATTATGCTGATAAAAATGTGAATGTCCTGATATCACCATATCAACACCTTTTGGTTCAAAAATATTTGTTACCATTGTTTTCATATTTGCATCCTCACCGTGTCCGCCCGAACAATAAGCGGGATAATGTGAAATCACTATCTTCCATGTTTTTGTTGTAGAACTTAAATCAGCCATTGCAAAATTATATTGATTGCTTCCGGGACTATAACTTACTACATTGTTAATTACCAGTACGTGCATATTTCCATAATCAAAAGAATAATAATCCTCTGTTCCGCTCTGAACAGTAATCCCTTTCGTAAATGCTTTTGTGTTTGTACCCCATCCTTCGTGATTACCTGCTGCAAGAAAAAAAGGAACTTTCGATATTATATCTAATTCTCCCTGTCTGAAAAATTCGTTTTTAAAAGATGTGTAGGTTCCGGTGTTTGCAACATCTCCGCCGTTGAGATAAAATCTTGGATTGTATGCCGGAATTAAAGCTGTTATCTGGTCATGAACTGAAGTTCCGGTTCTGTAATCTCCAATCCATAGAAATCTGAAATCCGTTTGTTCGTTACAGGCGGTAATAAAATTATATCCGCTTGATGTTGAAGCAAGCTGTGTTGCTTTATAAAAATAATTTGTATTCTCGGTTAGTCCGGTCAACTCAATTTTATGTACATAAGTATTATTTGAGGTGATACTCATGATATTTGTCTTTGCCGTATTACCGTATAAAGGTGTAATACCAAAATCAATTGTAACTGTATCGGTTGAATTACACTCTACTAAAACCCATACGCTGTTTTTTTGTACACCCATAAGATATGGCTGCATTATTATTGCGGAATTTGCATTTGCAAAAATGAATGCAAATACCATTAAAAATAATATTTTTGTTTTTTTCATAATATAATTGTTTAATAAATTAAGTTACAATTATATTCAATAACTGTTAATAAAAGATTATGAGAGTATGAATATTATATTACTATGACAAACAAATAAAAAAACCGTACTCTAAAGAATACGGTTTTTTTGTGCCCGGGATCGGAATCGAACCGATACTGACCTTACAGCCAACAGGATTTTAAGTCCTGCGCGTCTACCAGTTCCGCCACCCGGGCAAACCGGTAGTATTTTAAGTTCGTAATTTAGCATTTTTTTTATTTTCGTTCAATACAGTAATTTAAATCTTTGTTTTTCATTTTACTTGCATATTACATCTGCATAATATAGCTTTAAGAGAATTAAATTTTTTTGGAAATGAAAAATCTTTTTATTTATTTCACGGTATTTACACTGCTTGTTGTTTCAGGTTGTGCAACAATATTTACCGGTACAACACAAAAAATTAATTTTTCAAGTGAGCCGGCCGGAGCTAAAGTCTATATTGACGGCATTGAAGAAGGTACAACTCCTTTAACAGCATCACTTAAAAAAGGAAAAGAATATAGTGTTGATTTTAAATTAAAAGGATATGAAAATAAATCACTTCGTTTAACATACTCTATCGGAGCAGGATGGGTTGTGCTTGATATACTCGCAGGATTAGTCGGAGTGGTAGTAGATGCTGTAACGGAAGCGTGGTTTTCTTTTGACATTGAAAACTACAAAGCTGTTATGACTCAAAGAAAATAAAAAATGAAAAAAAAATAAACATTTTTTTAAAATAAATTTTGTTATATTGCAATAGACAGGGGGGGATTTGGATTGAGAGATTTAAGTTTTGCTTTTTGTAAATTATTTTTTGAATACAATCTATATGCAATTTTTTAATATTACCATTTATATGTTGATTTTTAAGAAAATAAAAGACAAATTACACTTTTAAAATATATTATATTAACTAACTTAAAGGAAAAAATTGATGTCGGGGAACAATACGAACACACCCAATGTTGAGGCACAGAACTCAACAATGACAGGACTCTCCCAAGCTGAGCTTGAGGGAAGAGTTCAATCTTTAAGAAAGGATGATTCGGAGTTAATTCAGATCACCGATCACATAGTAAAAAATGGTATTGCTCAAATCGATAAAGAAGGGTCATTCGCTTATTTTAAATCTGCAGTTCCTTCTTTCTTGCTTTTACTGGTTTCTTTTATTATTGATGTATCTTATGTCCCCTTATTTGGACACGTAGCAGCCAGCTTTTCTACCTGGTTATTTCCAAATATGCCTCCCGTTAATCAGGGTTTAGAGCCTATACAGCTTTGGTATTTCCCGGTAATAGTTTACGCAATATTTTTGTTCTTCGCAGTCAGGGCTAATACAACACTCAAGCACGAGGTCCTTACTAAAGGAGTTTCGGAAGGAATAATAGTAAAAGTAATCGAAAAGTATAGCGGACTGATTGATTCAATTGGTACTGCTTTACCTCTTCTCGGTGCCGCATTACTCCTTGTCTCTATTAAGTTAGGTCCTCAGCTTTTCCTTGGTTTCTCAGTTCCATTCGAAATTAAATCAATTATTATCCTTGCAATTGCTAAATTATTTAACTCTGTATTTGAAGCACAGGGATTAAGATATCAGAAAATAATTGAAGAAGTTAAGAATGTTGAAACTGAGTACTATTATGAAAACAGAAATAAAATGCAAGCCGAACTCATAACCAAGCTCAGTGATTCAAACAGAAAAGTTCTTGCCGAGCTTGTTATGAATACAGGTGTTGGAATTAAACAGTTTAACAAAGAAGAAATTGAATATATCTATAAGCTGATTAAAATGTCGAACGATGTAACAAAGGAATTTGAAAACAGTATGGTCAGCTTCAAAAATACACTTACCGAAATTCAGCATATAAAACTATTTGACCAGAACGTTTCAACAGAGTTAAACGCAGTATCAACAACTCTTACCAACATTGCCGGAATAGTTCAAAAATCTTCTGAATATTCAACCTTATTAAGGCAGCAGCTTGAAGCGGTACATAAACTTGGACAGGAAGTAAATAATATTACGATAAAATTACCGGATGATAAGGCATTGAAGGAATTGCAAATGACTGCACATTTTCTGTCAGAAACAGTTTCAAATATGAAAGATCCGGCAGCATTGAAGAGTCTCGAAAACCTTGCTTACATTGCCGGCAAGAGATAAATAAGCATTATTTAAATAATTAAACTTATTAGAAATAAATGAAAGGCAATAGAGACGTAAAATTTATTATATATCAGGTGTTGTACATCTTTGTAGTGTGCGTTATTGCACTTAAGGGTGCTAACCTTGATTTATCTGAAGTTATCTCAAAAGATAATGTTGTTAAAAAACAATATGCCGACTCATTAAAAGCGTATATTGATTCAATTTTAGCTCTTGGGTTGGTTCCCAAAATTGAGATTGATACTTCAATGATTCCTGCTGAAGAGTATGAAAAACTTAAAATGCAGTTATCACAAATGCAGCTTCAGGTTCAGACAATTTCTCCTCAGATTACTCAACTTCAGCAGCCTCAGATTGAACAGCAGAAACTTGAACAGCCGCCTGATATTAAACGGGAAGAAGGTAAGGAACAAATAATTGAAGTGCAGGTTCCTAAATTTACTCAATACTTAAGCTATACAATTAAGAATCCTTACAGCGCTACGCTAACTGTTCTTGGCGACGGCAGTGTTCTGGCAAATGTATCTCCCGGAGCATCTGCAACAATAAAACTCAGCAACCAGAAATCTATTACATATAAAGTAGGTAATTCAACGGGCAGCAGCTCTACATCTCCAAAACCGCCGCCTAAAGTTGTTGTGCAAAGACTTGCTCCTTCAGGTGACGGTGTTTCACTTAGAACTATTCAGAGTCAGGTTGGTTATCGTATTTCTATTGACGACCCGGCTCCTGACCAGTTAAAAGTTAAATTCTCAGGACCTGTTGTTGTGAAACAATCAGGTAGTACGTTTGACGTTACACTTAATTTCCTGAATTCAAAATCCCAGTTTGATAATTATACTGATAATAAAGATTCACCTTATACTATAAGTTTCAATGTGTCAATTACGGATGCTGCAGGTCAGTCGGTAACGAGAACAGGACAGTTTTCATTCAGTGATTGGTAAAAAATTATAATATTATTAAATACATAAACAAAACATCTATAGTTATGAAAAAAGTATTTACCCCGAAGCTTGTTATAATGCTGTTAATGGCAACAGCCATTCTGCTTCAAGCTAATTTCTCTTCTGCACAGGAGGAAAATGATAACGATCCGAGAACATGGAAATATTTCAGGATCAATGCAAGAGCTACAGACGATAGTATTTTCTTGAAACTTCAGGAAGAGCTTCTTATTGACCCTCTTTTGGAAAGTTATGCTTTAACTGTTAACGTTTTAGACCCAAATCCGATAAACCAAACTGTTGTCATCGGTGACGAAACATCTCCCGACGCTCTAAGATATTCCTGGTCTCAGTTATCTAAAAGAGTTCAGGACGGTTTACTCAACTGGACGGGTAGCAACAAGGAAAATCTGAACAAAAGAAAGTTAAATTACGGTTCAGTATTCTTAGACGCTATCAAGAAAATCAGAATTAAAGAGTTAATTGCTCCTCCTCAAAAGAAAAGAGAAATTGTTAATACTACTGCTTATATTAACCCTTATCTGCAGGCATTCGGCGGTGACCCGCTTGGAATACCAATTAAAAGAGGATTCGGATTCTCATTCTATCTTGGAACTCCATATTCAGGACCTCTTGAAACCGATAAAATCGGTGCAAACTTCCACCTCCTCGGTGCAAAAGTCGGTGTAAGTACAAGAATAAAAGAATTTGTAATGAAACATCAGGCAGGTACAACACAAAGTGAAAGTGAAGGAACTTTCGGAAAGTATAATAATGTATTCACACCGAAACTCGGTCTTGAAGCATCATACGTAATTCCGTTTGGTAACTTCTTTGAAGTTGGTTACTATACTGTTCTTGATTCAGGTGATTATGACCCGCCTCTTCAGATTAGAGTCGAAGGTGATACAACCTTTATGCCGAATAATGTAGTTTCAAACGGAAGTTATTTCAACTGGGAATTCAGATATCCGTTCAGGACATTTGGTTCTACGAGAGCTAAGATTTATGTTGCAAGGTATATGGGAGAAACTCATATCGGTTTCTTAGGACGTGAAATGAGACTTGCAGGTTCTGTGTTTGATGTCAGAATCAATGCAACTTTAGCCGGTACACGTAACTTCCAGCTGTTATTTGAAACAATGATTGCGGATATTGCCGAAGGTTTTGGACAAACTGCATTTGCATTCGGTCCATCAATCAGAATAACAAAAGGACCGAGCGGCTCAATGGGTGTTGTTACTGCAATGCTCAATCTGAGGTTGAAAATCGGTGACTTCTACGACGAGAAATAAAAATTTAGTTTAAATTATATAAGGGAAAAGCGGAGTTTCGCCGCTTTTCCCTATTTGTTTCAAAAAGTTTTTTTAAAATTAAAAATAAGGGATTATGTTATGGGAAAACATTTCTCAATTATCGCTTTAATTTCAGGGTTTATATACTTTACGCTCTTTTCGTATTCCTTTGCCCAACAGCAGGAAAGTTGTTGTGATGAAGCAGAAATAGAAGCTGCTCAGAAACAATTCTATGAGGATTTGCTTAAGGCAAAAGACTCAAAAGCACAGCTCGAAAAAGATATTGATGTACTGAATAAAGACATCTTATCTTTAAAAGAAACACTTCTAAACAAAGATAACGAAATTGCCAATCTTGAAAAGGAATATGCGGGAATAATAGCTTCTCTTAATTTATCCGAATATGACGGAAAATTCCTTGAAACAGAAGGAAAAATTAATAAAAGACTTGGAACTCCAAGAGATGCAAGAAAATCGTACTTTGATGAAATTTCACTTTCAGCCGCAAAATGCCTTCCAAAGTATTCGGAAAGATATGCTTTGATGAAAGCAAATCTTGAAAAATGGGAAATTGACGAGGCAAAGAAGATTATTGTTACTGATGAAAAGGTTACACAATATACTGTTGTAAAAGGCGATTGTCTCTGGAAAATTGCAAGTAAACCCGAAATATACGGAAACTCTAAATTATGGGTTAAGATTTGGGAAGCAAATAAAAACGGAGTAATAAAAGCACCGCGCCATACATCGAAAACTATAAAGAACCCGGATATGATTTATCCCGGGCAGGTATTAAGAATTCCGTCGTTGACAGAAGCCGAGAAAAAATTATTCAAATCAAAAACTGATAATATTAAAAGAACAAGAAATAAAAAATAATTTTATATAAACAAAATTGTTTTGTTTTGTATCTAAAAAAGGGTTGCGTATAAAAAATGCAACTCTTTTTTATTTTACTTTTTTGAGTCTTGCACCAAATGCTCCGTCAATTCCGTGAATATGGGGAAGAGTTTCAATACATCCGTTTTCAGATACAACTCTTTTATCTACAAAACTTGAAGCATTTTCAAGTTCAAACTCAGGATGCTTTTCAAGAAACTCTTTTACAATTTCATAGTTCTCTTCAGGTTCAATAGTGCAAGTGCTGTAAACCAGTACTCCTCCGGGTTTAAGATATTTCACCGAACTTTCAAGGATTTCCATCTGAATTTTTTGGAGTTGATATAAATCCTCGGGCTCTCTTTTCCACCTTATATCAGGTTTTTTTGAAAACACTCCAAATCCGGAACAAGGTGCGTCAACTAAGAGTTTATCTACTTTTCCAATTAACTTAGTGTTTAATGTTTCTGTTTTTGGCTCGGATATATCATCGTGTATTGATGTTATGTTTGTATAACCTAATCGTTCAAAGTTTTTATTCATTTTATCGGTTTTCAATAAATATTTATCAACCGAAATAATTTCTGCTTTTTCTCCCGATAGTTCGTTGATGTGGGCAGATTTTCCGCCCGGAGCGGCACATACATCAAGTATAACTTCGCTCTCTTTTGGATCTAATAAATATGAAATTAATCCGGCACTCTCATCCTGTATCGAAAAATTTCCAAGCTTAAACATCTCGTCATCATACAATTTTGAAAAAGTTCTGACCTTATAAAACTCTTTCAGGAAATTTGATTTAGTGAAACTAATACCTTTTCCGGTTAAATATTCTTCGAACTTTTCATTTGTAATTTTCAGAGTGTTTATTCTCATATTAATTCCCGGTCGTCTGTTATTCGCCTCGCATAGTTTTACCGTATTTTCAAAACCATATCTTGGAATCCATCTTCTTACCATCCAGTTAGGATGTGATTGAACTATACCGAGATAATTAACTTCGTCAATTTCTCTTGTGGGCCAAACCAATGCATCAAGTGTTCTTATAATTGTACGGAGCAGTCCGTTCACAACTCCTGCGTGTTTATCGTTGTGAATTTTTTTAATAAACTCTACGGCTTCATTTACTGCGGCGGAATAAGGAATTTTATTTAGAAATAAAATCTGATACAATGCGACTCTCATTGCATTTTTAATTTCCGGAACACATTTTTCGTAATTTCCCCTGTAAAATCCGTTTAAAAACCAATCGAGTCTTCTCATCCATCTGACAACACCGTTTGCAAGCTCATTTAAAAGTGATTTGTCAAAATCGTTTAGATTTTTATTCGTTCTGATTTCAGTATCTATCAGCCTCTCAAGTTTTGAATCAGATCTCTCATAGCGGCAAATAATTTTAACTGCGCAAGAGCGTGCATCTTTGTATATAAATTTATTGTAATCCATTAAGTTTAATTCTTTTGGGTAATAATCTACAACGGAAAATTTCTTATCCTCGGCTGGTACTTCAAATCCCGGTTCAATCTGGAATCCGCCTTCAGTGTTAACATCGTTATCCGGGTTCGGGTAGATGATTTTTTCTTTTCCGCTCGAATCGCCTTTTAAATCTTTTGTTTTATCGTTTTGTTCCATTCCTGAAAATAGTCAATCTGCTGTATATATTAAATGTATTTGAATTTACTCAAAATATTCGTTTGAAATTTCATTATTATCAATTATTATAACCGGGCATTTTTCCAGTGCATTAATAAAATGCTTTCCGTACGATTTAGTTAACACTCTTGTGTCTAAAATTGCTATTATTCCCCTGTCATTTTTATTCCTGATTAATCTTCCTGCACCCTGCCTGAATTTAAAAATTGCTTCCGGCAGCTGATAATCCATAAAACTGTTTCCGCCGTTTGCGTCAATATATTCAAGTCTTGCCTGAATTAAAGGATGCTCCGGGACAAGAAAAGGTAATTTGGTAATGATTAAACTGCTTAGAGCTTCTCCCGGAACGTCAACTCCAAGCCAGAAACTATCGAGCCCGAATAATACAGAATTGATATTGTCTTTAAAGGTTTCCAGTAAGTTCATTCTCGATTGTCCTTCGCCCTGAACGAGAACCTGAATCCCGTTTTCTTCAAGACCGGGTTTTAGTCGTGATGCAACATATTTCATTAATATGGAGTTTGTAAAAAGTACTAACGCTTTTCCTTTGTTAAGATTGATAAAATATTCAATCTTTTCCGAGATAATATTTTTATAACTCTCGGATGACTCTTTTTGCGGAGTGGGGATATCTCTCGGAATGTAAATCTTTACCTGATTTTGAAAGTTGAATAGTGTGGGTAGGGCTAAGGTATTTGCATTTTCTGCACCAAGTCTTTTTGTAAAGTAGTCGAAATTTTCTTTTATGGAAATAGTTGCGCTTGTCATAATGCAGGTATTCTTGTCTTTAAATATATTTTCACGGAAATAATCCGATAAGTCAATTGACGATTTACACAACGATATATTTGCATCGGGTTTTTGAGATGACTTTTCAACCCAGTAAATAATTTTTGGGTCAGTTTCCCTTTGCTCAAGAAAGGAATCTATCAAGTCATCAATTGCCCCAAATTTTAAAATAAAATCATTTAATTCGTTTTCCTGAATTTCGCTTTTGCACATATTTCTGAGTTTTCTCAGGTTGTCAATCAAATCAGAGATAGCGGTTTTTAAGTGGTTAATAACTATGTTCTTTTCATAAACTCTCAATGCAAGTTTATTTCTGCTATTTTCGTTTTCGTTAAAAACAACTTCTTTGATTTGCTCAAAGAAAAAATTATTCAGGTCAAGCAGATTATCAAGAACAGGTATTATATGAAGCATCGGGAAAGTAACAAGAAACCCTTTTTTAGTTTTCGGATTATACAAACGCAGAATGTGATATTTAATCATCTCCCTTGTCACTGCAGGCATAAGCTGTTCTGCCGCTACTTGCTCTACTGTATGAGCTTCATCAAAAATTACAAAATCATTATGATAAAGATAGCCGTCTTTATCCGGCTCGGAAGTACTTCCAAACAAAGTAAAAAACAAATAATGATTAACAATCAGTAAATCGGAATCAGCAGCTTTCTTCTTTGCTTTCTGAAAATAACACTCGGTTGTTTCCGGAGCCCCGCAGGTTTTATTGGTACAGATTCCCTGCTCTGCACACACGTTGCTCCAGATGTTTCTGCTTACTCTGAAATCAATATCGGAAAGAGTTCCGTCTTTTGTTTCACCTGCCCATTGATATAATTTGTCGAGCTGTTTTTTTTCGTCTGTTTCAAAAAGAGTGTTTGAATATTCAAGAGCTTTCCGGAGTCTGTTAGGACAAAGATAATTATTTTTACCTTTAAGCAAAGCATATTTAAAATCAACCGGGAGGAGGTTTTTTAAAGCAGGGATATCTTTATTAACAAGCTGTTCCTGAAGATTAATGGTATGTGTGGAAATAACAGCTCTTTTTTTGTTATCAACGGCATAAAGTATTGCAGGTACAAGATAGGCATAGCTTTTCCCAATACCTGTGGGCGCTTCAACAAGAATATGCTTTTTATTTTCGAGCATTTCATAGATTGAAACAGCCATATCATATTGAGACTGTCTGAATTCAAATTCTTCAAATGATTTTGACAACAATCCGTTTTCCGAAAAAAAACCGGTAATAAAATCTTTTCTGCCCATATTGTAAAACTAATAATAAAAAATAATTTAAAAAGCAGAAAAAAGGATACTGAAAAATATATTTAAATAAATTAACTTGAAGGTATAACTATAATAATTATGAGAAAATTAACACACGCAGAAATAAAGTTCGATTAATATTTTTTTACCTATAATTTTATATTGCATATTATAATTTTAATTGCTAAAATGCAATAACTGAACTA
>CALKAJ010000026.1 GCA_937983305.1 uncultured Ignavibacteriota bacterium
ACTCCGAATTGCAAAACTTATCAATCAATTCCTCAGCATCTTCTATCGGTATCGCATACTCATATTCCGCCCTCGTCGCTCCATACGTTTTTCCCTTTATAGTAATATATCCCCCCGCCTCCGTCACTCGCACCCTTATCGTCTTTTCCGGCTCAGAAACCATATATCCCTGCCTGTATTTCTCCCCCCGCGGCTTCTCTGCCTTTTCCCATTTTTCCCTGTTAATTAAAAATTTCCTCTCTATTTCTTGTCCCATTTTCTCTTTTTTACCCAAATTATCTAAATTTACCCCCAATTACAATCCACCTTATCCTCTTCCCCAAAACTTTATAAACTTCCCTATCCGCTTCATCCGCCGGCTCTGTGTTTTCTGTGTATCGTTCTTTCTTTCCACTTGACAAACTTGAAAAACTTGAAAAACTTCCTTATCCGCTTCATCTGCCGGCTCTGTGTTTTCTGCGTATCGTTCTTTCTTTCCAGGCGATAGCCTATTTCTTTAAAAATCCGCGTAAATCCGTCTAATCTGCGTAATCTGTGTTCAAAGTTCTTGCTCTTTCCGTTTTAATCCGTAACAAATCTGTGGCGATAGCCTATTTCTTTAAAATCCGAGTAAATCCGTCTAATCTGCGTAATCTGTGTTCAAAGTTCTTGCTCTTTCCGTTTTAATCCGTAACAAATCTGCGGCGATAGCCTATTTCTTTAAAATCCGTGAAAATCCGTCTAATCTGCGTAATCTGTGTTCAAAGTTCTTGCTCTTCCGCCCCTTTTCTCAAAATTAAATTCCCTGTCTCATTTTGAGAAAATAAAAATCACCCCTTTCTATCCTGTTGCATTAAAATAAACAATCTATTTGGCACTAAATTTGCAGTGTATTTATAAACTAAATGCTAAAAAATTGGATAGTGAAAATAAAAAAATTGTATTAATAGATGACGATAAGTCCACTGCCGAATCAATCTCTTCGTACCTGATAGAAAATGGCTACGATGTCACCACTGCCTTCAACGGCTGGGACGGGCTCGAAGCTATAAAACGTACCAACCCGCACCTCATTATTTCTGACATTAAAATGCCTAAACTCGGCGGTATCGAACTCTACTATATCCTCAAAGGTCTTAGAATCAATACACCCGTTATCTTTATTTCTGCTTTCGAAGAACCTAAAAATCTAAACAATGACCTGGAAATTTTTGCCTGCATTCCTAAACCTATAAATATCAAAGAGCTAAAAGGGTTTATTCAGCAAGCTGTTCAGTAAATTTTCTTTTTCGGGAACTTAGTCTTATCTTATGGGGTTAAATCCTAAGTATTAACATATATATTTACTTTAATAAATAAAAATCATAAATTTAACTAAACTAAACCAAATTAAAGGAGGCATTAATATGCGTAAAACACTTAGTACCTTATTTCTTGTAGTTTCTCTCTTCATCTTAGCCGGCTCTGCTTCTTCGCAAACTCTCTATTTCTGCGAAGGCGTTGATAACAGCGGTTATCCAATCACACCAAGCAGTACTTTCACTATCCCGAGAGCAGGCGGTTATCTCTATTTCTTAATGCGTTTACCTTATGAAGTAGGTTGTACCTCTATCAGATATGAAATCTATTCTGTTGATACCTACGATTATTCCGAAACCTATTCCACTACTATCTATCAGGATGATATGCAATCAAGCTGGACATGGTTCTGGAAAAAAGTTACTTTCTATACTCCCGGTTACTATCACGTCTATGCAATCGATTGCTTCGATTTCACCCTCGCTGATGGTTTCCTGACTATTAAATTCTAATTTGAAAATGATTTTTAAACGGCATATTCCTTTCTCGGTCTATGCCGTTTTTTATTGTTGCTAAAATGAATACATCAAAAATCACCGCCGAAGCCCTGCATATCGTTTCAGGGATTTTTAGAAATTCTCAATCCGTTGAGAGCTCCGTTGCTAAAATTCCTAAAATTTTAAATGCATTCTTTAAAGTCGGTAATGCCGCTGTCATTATTAAAAAAAGTCTCGATAATAAAAAATTCTCAATCTTCTCCGATGGTGACCTCTATCAATCTAAAGAGTTTTCTAAACTTGATTTTTCCGATACTATCGCCGGTAATGCCTTTAAATCTAAAAAACTTGAATTCGTTGCTGACCTCGACAACCTCAACATCGAAGAACGAAATCTCTATGAGGCTTTCGGTGTCAAATCAGTTATCGCTGCTCCGCTCTTCCACGGCCTTGATTCCTATGGTGTTGCCATTATCGCTGTTACAGGTTTTACTTCTCCCGATAAAGAATTCGTCGAACTATTCCAGATTTTCTCTAACCAGATTTCTCTCGAAGTTTTTTCCAAATTCAGCGAACTCGAACTTGCTTCCGCTAAAGAAAAAGCCCTCGAAGCAGATAAAATGAAGTCAACTTTCCTCGCTAATATGAGCCACGAACTTAGAACCCCGCTCAATGGTATCCTCGGATTCTCTGAACTTATTACTAACGGCTCCGAAAATGCTTACATCAAACATCTCTCGCAAATAATTTTTCAAAGCAGTAAACGCTTAATGGAAACTCTTGATATGATTTTAGACCTCTCTAAAATTGAATCGGGTAAAATGAAAATGAATCTCGTTGACCAGGATATTACTCTTATGCTCGGTGATATTATCAGATTCTATGAACTCTATGCCGCTCGTAAAAAACTTAAACTCACCTTTAACCTCCCCTCAAGACCTATTATCGTTAAACTCGATGATAGAATGTTCAGGGAAATTATTAATAACCTCATTGATAACGCCATAAAATATACTAACGAAGGTGAAATTAAAATTGACGTTTCTGTAGAAAGATTTTCCGGAATTGACTACGGCATCATAAAAGTTTCCGATACAGGTATTGGTATCCCCTCAAATGCTCAAAAAACTGTCTTCGATGAATTCAGACAGGTCAGCGAAGGCTATTCAAGAGATTACGAAGGGGCCGGCTTAGGTCTCACTATCACTAAACGTTTCGTCGAAAAACTCGGCGGTGAAATTTTTCTGGAAAGTCAGCCCGGCAAAGGTACTGTCTTCACGCTTCGATTACCGCTCTCCAAATCTTCTATCAAAAATGGTATCATAGTCAAAAGCCCTGTCGAACAGGAAAAAGATATCTCAGTTCTCAATATCGAAGACTATAAAATTCTCGGCGTTGATGATGATGATGCTTCACTCGAACTTTTATCCCTATTCCTCAGAGGCGTTGCTGATATTGACTTAGAGCGTACCGGAAAGGGCGCCATCGAAAAAGCTCTCAAAACCAAATACGACATTATCTTTATGGATATAAACCTCGGTACCGACATCACAGGTCTCGATGCCGTTAAACATATCCGCACCATCGAAGGCTACGAAAAAACTCCCGTTGTCGCAATCACCGCCTTCGCCATGAAAGGCGACAGAGAAAAATTCCTCTCCAGCGGCTGCACTCACTACATCGCAAAACCCTTCTCCCGTAAAGAATTCTTCGAACTCCTCAACTCCATCGTCAACAAATAACTTTTACCGCTCTCCCTATCTCTTCTGATTCCTAAGCTCCAGCTTGGGAATCCCGCTCTTCTTATTCTTA
>CALKAJ010000027.1 GCA_937983305.1 uncultured Ignavibacteriota bacterium
AGCAGCTTTGGTGAAGCCGCATACTCCGCAATCTATAAAGACGGGGAAGGCATTAATATCAATATCATTAAAAATTTTATTCAGGTCGTCAATGTTATCAAATTTTACACCTTCGAAATTATTTTCTATATCGGGTTTTATATATACGCAGTTTTGTCCGCGGGAGAGGTCGCTTTTGAGTGCAGAATTAAAATCCTCAGGATTGCTGAATGGAATGTATTGCTGAATATTCCAGAGTTTTTTGAGATAACCCGATGTGGAAGTGCCTCTTGCAAAATCAGGTGAGCCGGGTTTGGAATCAATAAAGGGCAGGTCTTTTACGTCCTCTTTATTGTAAATCGGCTGAAGGTCAATTCCTTCGTAGGTTTTGGAGATTAATTTTTTTTCAAACGGAACGCCTTTCAGGTCTTTTTCAACCTGTTCACGCCATTGCTCGTAGGTTGTTTCAGGAAAATCTTTGGATAGGTTAATTTTTTCGGTTAATTTGTCCATAATATAATTTACTTGTTTCAATAAATATTATACAAATATCATAAATTAAAACCGTAAATTAAATTGAGAAATTTATGGAGTATTGGAAGGGATTAAATTCTACAGATATTTATTCAGCATTGGAATCAGAGCATCAATTTCAATTGGTTTTGAAATGTAGTCTGTGCAGCCGGCATCCATAATTGCGTTTTTATCTTCAACAAATGCGAATGCAGTCTGTGCAATGATTGGAATGTCAGGCAGGAATTTTCTGATTTCTATAGTGGCATCAACGCCGTTCATAACCGGAAGTTTTATATCCATAAATACGAGTGAAATGTCATTCGGGGATTTCAGGTAATCTACCGCTTCTTTCCCGTTTTTAACGAGTACGGTTTCAATGCTTTGCCGCTTGAGCACAGCATTGAGAAATTTGTAACTGAGAATATCGTCTTCTACAATCAGGACTTTTTTGTTTGAATTTTTCATTTTTACAAGCTGAATTTTCCCGGCGGGTATTTCTTTGGCTAAGGGGGGAGTATAAGGAATTGAAATATAAAATGTGCTTCCTTTTCCGGCTTCTGATTCTACTTTTATATTTCCTTTTAAATAATTTGTATATGCTTTGATGATGGAAAGCCCAAGCCCGGAACCTTCAAAAGAACGATTATAGGAGAGTAAGTCTGCCTGAACAAATCTTTCGAATATTAAATCCATTTTATCTTCAGGGATACCAATTCCGGAATCTTTGACATAAATTGTGATAAAACTATTTTCAAAATAACACCCTGTTTCAATAAAACCTTCACCTGTAAATTTGATTGCATTCTTAATCAGGTTAGTTAAAATACCGGTTATTTTATTTCTGTCTGAAACTATTGTATTATTTTCAGGAGTAAGTTTATCGGAAAGTCTGAAGTCTAAATTCTTACCTTCTGCCTGAACCTTGAAGAAATTATACTGCGATAATAAAATTTCCGATATGTTTACGTTGCTTTCGTGCAGTTCAATCTGTCCGGCTTCAATTTTTGAAATTTCAATTATATCGTTAATTGTGTCAAGGAGTCTTTTTCCGCTGTGGCTGAGTATTTCAATGTATTTAGATTTGTTTTCTTCCGATAAATCAGGCTCATCCATCAATTGAAGGAAACCGAGTATTCCGTTCATAGGTGTCCTGATTTCGTGGCTCATATTTGCAAGAAATGCGGATTTAAGTTTGTTGCTCTCTTCGGCTTTTTCTTTTGCTTTTACAAGCTCAGTTTCATTTTCGGTTCTGAGTATTA
>CALKAJ010000028.1 GCA_937983305.1 uncultured Ignavibacteriota bacterium
AGGGAGTCCAGTTAATGGGAGATGATGTTGTTGATTTCAGAATAGTACCGCCGCTTCCAACTGCTATCCGGGTATATTGATTAGGAAAAAATTTCAGAACCAATGAAACAGAATACAGGTCAGCATTTGTTCCGCTTGTTTGCTGCAACCAGGTGGAAGAGCCGATTGAATTTTTATAAAAAATAATCCCGTTATTCCCCACTGCAGTAATTAAACCGCTTTGTGTACCGAATATATCGTTAATATTATAACTTGTAAACGACGGAATCTGCTGGAACTGCCTAAGATAATTGTCATAATATAGCATTGTACCATGCTCGCCTGTTACAAAATTATTCCAGTATGTTTTCCAGTTTGATGAAACAGGTGACGGTATTAATCGCCAATAGTATTTTGGAGGTAGCTGACCCCATAATACACCCGCACTAAATAAAACCGCAAAGAAAAATAAATACACTTTACGCATAGCAATTTCTCCCTTTTTAAATTTTTAGTTTATGCCGTAAACGTAATTAAAATTTTTATTTAAATCAATAATTTTTTTAATACTGTATATGTTTCCGCTCAATCAGATAGAGAAATTATTTTGATGATTTTTTTATAACAATAAATTAATCAGCGGTATAGAAATTAAAGCCAGAATAATATGCGAATAAGAAAGAACAGAAGCAGTATCCGGAGCGCAGTCATATCTTACGGCAAATACAGTTCCCAAAATTGCCGCCGGCATAGAACTGATAAGAACAAGAATCTTTTTATGAATTTCACTAACTCCAAATAAATCAGCCTGGAAAGCCGCAATATAAGGTTGAAATCCCATCTCAATAATCGCCGAAAAAATTACAAGCAGTACAGCACCCTTGAAAGATTTGGGTTTCAGATATAAACCAAGAATCACACAGGAAATCAAACCAACACCGTGACTAAGAATTTCTGAAATAGATTGAACCGGCTCCGCAAAAGGATTATTAAAATTCACTTTTAAAAAAGAAACAATAATTCCGATAATAAGAGCAAAAAATATTGGTGAAGTGAAATACGGCTTTACAAATTGAAATAAATTAATAGATTTTTCCTTACTGCTTCCAAACCACATCGCAACAAGCGGACAAAAAATAAAAAGCGGCAAACCAACTCCAACCTCACTTATTAAAACAGCATCAGTCATAGCATTTGGATTATCGGGAAATACCATCTTAATCAACGGATATCCGAGCAAAGCCGAAGAACCAAAACTTGAGGATATCATGAAAGCTCCTATCTTTTTTCTCTCCTTTGTTATTATCCTTGCAACAAAATAAGAAAGCACCATTGCCAGAATGCCGGAAATCAACATTATTAAAATCAATACAAACTGACTCCACGAAATCTGATGAGAAGCAAGTTGAAAAAAGATTGTAGCAGGAAGCACAAGGTCAACCAGGAGTTTTGAAAATGTTTTTCCCTCATCCTCATTAAAAACTTTTCTTTCCTTAAGAACAAAAACGACAGCAACTAAAACAGCAAAAGAAATTACACTTTCAAAAATTTTTAGCTCAATATTCATTTCAGTAAAATTAATTTCTTCGTTTCCGAAAAATTGTCTGTTCTTAATTGATAAAAATAAATTCCGCTCGGCAAATCTCCCGCATCAAACCTGACGCTGTACACACCCGCCTGCAGCGATTCATTCACAAGTGTCCTAATCTCTTTCCCAAGTACATCATATACAACTAACTTGACAAACTTTGAACTTGCAACTTTCAACTTAATATTTGTAACTGAGTTAAACGGATTCGGATAATTCTGCTCCAGCCCATACTCCTCAGGTATTTCATTTGATATAGGATTAATTCCAATCACTTCTGTTAAACTTCTTTTCCATACACTTTTTGTTTGACCTGTTAATGCAGCAAAGAGATAATTTCCCTTAACAGCAAACGAAGTAACAGTTGGATTATTACCTAAGCCCTGGTTTTTTTGAAACCAGATAGCACCTTCATTCGTTGAAATGTAAATCCCATTGTTGCTTGTTCCTGCGAACAAATTACCGTTATATGCAAATAAAGAAAATACCGTATTCGACATTAAACCTGCTGATGTCCAATTCAGTCCCTGATTCGTTGTTTTGTAAACACCGCTGTCATAAGTACCTGCAAATAAAGTACTACCAATCGAAGTAAAACAAGCAGGCTGTTTATTGTTTAATGATGTCTGAGTCCAGTTTACTCCGTTATTAGTTGACTTGTAAACGCCTTCAGTATAAGTTCCCGCATATAGTACTGTACCCAATGACGAAAGAGAAATAATATCCTGAATATCAAGACTCGCCTGAACCCAGTTAGTTCCATTATTGGAAGAACGATATAAACCATATCCTTCAGTTCCTGCAAATAAATAGCCGTTAGTATAATGAAGTGCATTAACTATAGTTGAGGAAGGCAAGTAAATAAAATTCCAGACTCTACCATAATTGGTTGAGCGAAAAACTTTACCCAATCCAACATCAATACCCGCAAAAACATAATTTGAATTTAAAGAAAGTATATTAACTTGTTCTCCAACCTCATTTGCATAAGTCTGATTCCAGAAATTTCCGTCATCCGTTGTTGTGTACAAACCGCTTGAAAAGGTTCCGCAAACAATCGTTGAATCAGTAGCAACTAAAGATGATATTTGAATTTCCGAGAAAGGAGTATGTGTCCAGTTATTGCCGCCATTTGTCGAAACAAAAATTCCCATTCTCTTTTGTCCACCTGCATAAATATTTCCGTTCAAAGATGTCATCGCATGAACACTTCTATCGTAAATACTTGTCTGGAACCAGTTATATCCGCCATCTGTAGATTTATATACTCCACTCAGATAAGCTCCCGCATAACATTCGCTGCCTGAGAAAGTAAATGCTCTTACGCTTTTATTTGTTAAAGAAGACTGAGTCCAATTTAAGCCGTTATTTGTTGATATATATATCCCGCTATAATAATTTGCTGCGAATACTTTATTGTTGTTAACTGCCAATGCATAAATTGTCGTATTTCCCGAAATAACATTACTCCATGTATTACCATAATCTGTAGAAAGAAAAAGACCTTCAAGTGATGAACCTGCTATAATATTCTGACCAATAGAAGTGATTGAAGCCATCGGTTTGTTATTAAGCGAGGTCTGTGTCCAGTTTTCTCCACCGTTTGTTGAAACATAAACACCAAACCCTATAGGAGTTATACTTGCTGTTGCTGCAAAGATGTAATTTCCGGTTTTAGTAAATGATATTATGAACCTATTATTTAATGATGTCTGATAAAAATTCAAACCGCCGTTAGTTGATTTATAAACTCCCGCATCATACGTACCTGCAAATACAGTATCTCCGTCAGAGTAAAGTGCTCTTATATCTTTATTTAAAACAGAAGCAGACCAGCTCGTACCTTGATTTGTGGAATAATGAACTCCGCTGTTCCACGTACCTGCAAAAACTTTATTCCCTGAAGAAGTCATCGCAAAAATATCACCTCCGTAAGGTCCGTTTGTTTTTAACCACTGAGCACGAATATCAAAAGCAAGCAGTAGAATAAATATAATAATAAAATATTTTTTCATTATTTTAGAATAATTAATTTCTTCGTTTCCGAAAAATTGTCAGTTCTTAATTGATAGAAATAAATTCCGCTCGGCAAATCTCCCGCATCAAACCTGACGCTGTAAGTACCGGGCTGAAGTTTCTCATTAACCAGTGCTGCTACTTCTTTCCCAAGTATATCATACACAACTAACTTTATAAACTTTGAACTTGCAACTTTAAACT
>CALKAJ010000029.1 GCA_937983305.1 uncultured Ignavibacteriota bacterium
TTCCTCTTTACAAATGCAGGAACATCGTCATAAGATGAAGAAATATGCAGCTCATTATTTACTTCAACATCAAATCTGAATTTCAATGTTGATGCAAGAATTTCCGCTGTTTGCACAGACCTGATAAGTGGACTCGAAAAAATCTTATCAAGCTCTAAAAATTCATCTTTCAACTTTTTAAAAACCGTCAAAGAAGCTTTTCTTCCTTTTGGTGTGATAAATCTGTAATCATCAGATTTCACTGTTTCTGTTTCGTAATCTATTGCTTCTGCGTGCCTGATTAAAAATAATTTCATAATTTTTTTATTTTAACTTATTATCTCACATTCGACCGGTTTAACTCCGTCCGGTACAGTTAATTTAACATTTTTTATGGAATTTTCAATTCCATCTTTATAACCTGTTTTTACGCGTATATAATTTTCGGTCCAGCCTTCTATTTGCATCGTTGATTCATTTCTTAAAGTCTCAAACAAAACTTTATGTTCCGTGCCTGTACTGTCAGACCAAAAATCCGATTTCTTTCTTAAAGAAAGATTTCTTAATATTCTGCTTCTTTCTTTTATCGCTCTTACCGGTACTTTGTTTTCCATCTTTGACGACTTGGTATTATCTCTTTCCGAATAGCTAAAAGAATGTAAATACGTAACCGGTAAAGAACTTAAAAAATTAAAAGTGTTCTCAAATCTTTCATCTGTTTCGCCGGGAAATCCGACAATTACATCAACACCTATTCCGCAATCCTTAATTTTATCTTTTATTTTATAAATCAATTCTTCGTATGCTTCTCGTCTGTATCTCCTTTGCATTAACTTCAGAATTTCAGGGTCGCCGCTCTGCAAGGGTATATGAAAATGATTGCACATCTTTTCAGAGCCCGACGTGAGCTCAATAATCTCATCAGATAGTAAATTTGGTTCTATTGAACTTATCCTGATTCTTTCAATATCTGTTTTCTCGAGTTTGTTAAGAACATCTATCAGTTTATTGCCTTCATATTCATAATCACCTACATTTACGCCTGTTAAAACTATCTCTTTATATCCGTCTGCTACTATCTTTTTCGCATTTTCTATTACTTTTGTTACAGGCAGCGATCTGGAGCCTCCTCTCGCTAAAGGAATTGTGCAATAAGAGCAGGTATAATCACATCCGTCCTGAATCTTTAAAAAAGCTCTCGTTCGTGCATCTGTATCTTCAGTCAATCCTTCGCCAAGAACTGTCAGCTCGCTTAGAGGTGAAACATAAATTCCGGGCTTCGATTCCTGCCCTGTACAGGATAAATTGCCTTCAAGGACATCCTGCAGATAATCGGTGATTCTGAATTTTTCATTTGAACCAATCACCAAATCAACGCCGTTTATCGAAGCGATTTCATCCGGTTTCAATTGCGCATAACAACCTGTTACTACAACGAATGTATCCGGATTGTTTCTGATTACACTTCTGATAATCTGCCTGCACTCTTTATCTGCCGACGCTGTTACCGTACAGGTGTTTAAAATAAATATGTCCGATTTTTCACCGTAACGCTTTAAATCAAGACCTTTGTTCACAAGTTGTTTGGCAATAGTACTTGATTCACTGTAATTCAATTTACATCCAAGCGTATGTATAGAAACCGATTTAGCCATCAATCTCTTAATTTAAGTAAAAATAATAGTATAATTAATGAAAAAATTTTTCATATTAAATTATAACCAAAAAACAGGCTGAAAAGTTGTATTAAACCACTATTGGTTCAATTTGGATTGTTATATCAAATTTGTCATAAACGGCTGTTTGAATCTTTTTGGCAAGGTTAATCAGTGCGTTTGATGAGCCGCCTTTGTTTATCAAAGCCAAGCTGTGCTTAGTGGAAATTCCTGCTCCGTTTTCTTCAAATCCTCTCCCGAAACCTGATACTTCAATCAGCTTTGCGGCAGAGAGTTTTATTCCGCCTTTTGCAGAAAATGAATTTATTAATCTGAATTCCGGAAACCTTTTTAATCTGTCCTTGTAATCCTCGTATGAAATAACGGGGTTTGTAAAAAATGAGCCGCAGGAAATTGAATCCGAATCGGCATCATCAACTACCATTCCTTTTCGTTTCCGGATTTCAATAACCTTGTTTCTGATATATTTTAGTTTACCGGTTCGGGAAGAAATATTTTTAAAATCTTCCGATTGTTCAATTTCTTTCTTTAAATCAGGATATTTAAAATTAACCTCTTTGATTTTTGATAATTCAAACTCAACACCTGTAATAATGAATTTATCTTTTAAGTCACCTTTAAATATACTCTGACGATAATCAAAATTACATTCTGCGTTGTTAAATAATTTTTCTTCAAGAGATGTTTTATCTATGGTATGCAGTTTCGTTATAGTGGAACTTACTTCCTGTCCGTAAGCCCCGACATTTTGAATTGGAACTGCACCTGTACAGCCCGGGATTCCGGAAAGACACTCAATTCCGGTGAAACTGCTTTCAACGCTCCATTCTACAAATTTATCCCATTCTGTTCCTGCCGATACGAATATTTCCGCCGATTCATTTGATTCGGAAATGATTTTTATTTCAGTGCCCGAAGTTTTTATTATTAGTCCGTTGAATCCTGAATCAGGAAATACAATATTGCTTCCGCCGCCGAGAATAAAAGTTTGAAGTGAATTTTGTTTAGCATATTGCAATGCCATTTTGAGTTCGGCTGTATTTTCGCATTTAACAAAATACTTCGCATTTCCGCCAAGCTTTATTGTCGTATATTCGCTTAGGTTTATATTTTTTTCTATCTTCATCTGCAATTACAATCTTTCCGACCCCGGAGTTGAAAATCCCGATTCATCGGGAGGGTCAGGGTTTCTTCTCTTCCTTTCTACAAACGTTCAATCCCTACGGGATTGTTTTTCTTCCAGCCCCGGAGTTGAAAATCCCGATTCATCGGGAGGGTCGTACATCTGTAGCCCGGAAACGCCTATTTAATCATTGGCATTTTAATTCCGAATTTCTTTTGATTCTCAATCGCTTCCTCGTAACCCGCATCTGCATGCCTGACTATACCCATACCCGGGTCATAAGTCAAACACCTTTGCAATCTTTCCGCAGCTTCGGGGGTACCATCAGCAACTATAACCATACCTGCATGAATTGAATTTCCAATTCCAACACCGCCGCCGTGGTGAAGCGAAACCCATGTTGCACCGCCAATTGCATTCAAAGCAAAATTCAAAATTGGCCAATCGGCGATTGCATCAGAGCCGTCTTTCATTTTTTCCGTTTCACGGTTTGGAGAAGCAACACTTCCGCAATCGAGATGGTCTCTGCCAATTACAATCGGAGCTTTTATTTTACCTGATTTAACAAGGTCATTAAAAAGTTTTCCTGCTTTAGCTCTTTCGCCGTAGCCAAGCCAGCAGATTCTCGAAGGCAGTCCCTGAAAATGAACTTTTTCTTTTGCCGCCTTAAGCCAGTTATGAAGTTGAGTATTTTCGGGGAAGAGTTTCATTATTTCGTCATCAGTCGTAAAAATATCTTCAGGGTCTCCTGAAAGTGCCGCCCATCTGAAAGGTCCTTTGCCTTCGCAGAATAACGGTCTGATGTATTCCGGAACAAATCCGGGAATTTCAAAAGCTTCTTTAAATCCGTTAGCTTCTGCTTCGCCTCTGAGATTATTTCCGTAATCAAAAACAATAGAACCTTTCTTCATAAATTCCCACATAGTTTTGCAATGAACGACTGCAGTTTCTCTTGCAAGTTTCTGATATTTCACGGTATCATTTTTTCTGAGTTCCAGTGCTTTTTCGAAAGTCATACCCATCGGAACATATCCGTTAAGCATATCGTGAGCCGAAGTCTGGTCTGTAACAACATCAGGTATAATTCCCCTTTTCAGAATTTCAGGAAGAATCTCGCCTGCATTACCGACCAGGCCAATTGATTTTGCAATGCCTTTTTCCTTTGCTTCGAATACAAGTTTCAAAGCTTCATCAAGACTTTCTGTCATAACATCTGTATAACCCGTATCAAGTCTTTTTTGGATTCTCGATTTATCAACATCAACACCGAGAAAAGCCGCACCGTTAAGAGTTGCGGCAAGAGGCTGTGCTCCGCCCATACCGCCGAGTCCGCAGGTAAGAACAAATTTATTTTTCAATGTTCCGCCGAAATGCTTTTTTGCAGCAGCGGCAAAGGTTTCAAACGTACCCTGAAGAATTCCCTGTGTGCCAATATAAATCCAGCTTCCTGCAGTCATCTGCCCGTACATAGTCAAGCCAAGACCTTCGAGTCTTCTGAATTCATCCCACGTTGCCCATTTGGGAACAAGCTGCGAATTCGAGATAATAACTCGCGGAGCATTTTTATGAGTTTTAAAAACTGCAACAGGTTTACCGGATTGTACGAGAAGAGTCTCGTCTTCTTCAAGTGTTTTTAAAGTTTCAATTATTTTATCATACGATTCCCAGTTTCTTGCCGCTTTACCGCTTCCGCCATATACAATTAAATCCTCCGGTCTTTCTGCAACTTCGGCATCAAGATTATTCATTAACATTCTCATCGGAGCTTCTGTAAGCCACGATTTACAACTTAAATTGGTTCCTTTTGGAACTTTAACTTCTCTGCTCATATTATTCAAATTTTAATTGTTTCTTCAAAAATATTAATTATAAATTTTACTTAACAGGAAAAAACTATTCGGTATATTCATATAATGAATTTATTTATCAATTTTTTCTATTGCAGGCATTTTGTTGAATAAATCTATGTAAGCATTTTTTTTGCCAATAATTTTTTTTGCGATTTCTAAATCACTTTCATTAAAATCAGTTTCTTTTTCATAGAAGCGGTATTTTTCAAGGACTTCTGTCTCACCTTCGATGGCTTCAATCTTAATCATAATTGGAATATTATTATTAAAGTAATACTGCTCTTTGCCGTTTGTGTAAAGTCCTGTTGTCAGATAAGAATAATAAATCAGATTTCCTTCATTATCCAGATAATATTCAACAGTTATATTCTGGCTGGCGGCAATATTATATTCAACTTTGATTTTTGGCGGGGGTTTATAAATATAAAGAAATTCAGTATTCCCGTTATTTTCGATAAGTGAATCCTGCGGCTGAGTATAAAAAAACTTTATCGAAGTATTTTGAATTCCTATTGCTCTGACATTCGATTGAAATATCAGTTGATGCATAAGATAGAATCCGTAATTTTCTTCAATGTTTTTATTAATTTCTTCACACTGACTGTTTATAAACTCAATTTTATTGTCCTGAGAATAAGCACTCGAAAAGAAAATTAAAAAAATGGCTGTAATAAATATTTTTTTATACATTATAAATAATTTAATTAGTTGTTATTCAAATTTTTTAAGATGGCTTTTTGAAAACTTCCATTCGGGAGTTTTGAGCTCTTCGCCAAAATTTACAGAATACCAGGGACTAAGATTTTCATCAGATGGATTTTTTAAAACCTGCAGCTCCTGTGCCGGCATATAACTCTGTGCAAGAAGAAATATTTTCTCATTGGTATTCGGATTAACCGCCATATCAACCACAATAACAGCATGCCCGGGCGAGCCGCCTTTGATAAATATGTCACCGGTTTTCAATTCGCTAACATCTGAAGACTCAAGCTCCTTCTCAAGCGATAATGTACCGGCATACATAAATATTATTTCAAGGTAATCCCAAAAATCTTCATACGAATTTGAAGGCGCGTATTTCCGGACCCAGGAAGTTTTATTGCCTTTAACGGAAATTCTTTTTCCCTTCATCCATTCCGAATAGTCAACTCTGAAACCGTTTGTAAAATTAAAATGGATTTTATCATACTCTTCTTTGTTCCAAAGATATTCTGCCCTTAGCCGCATTATTGCATCGGCACATTGATGTAAATCTTTATCCCCAATCTCAAGATTTATAACAGCATCGTAGATATTATTATTTTCTTTTATACTTCCGTCAAAAAATTTCACTTCGGTTCCGTGCGGTTTCAGAGGTAACTGTCTCAAATATTGCCCGAAAGAGCCCGGAATAACTTCAATTCTTTTATATCCTTCAGGAACATTAAAGCGGGTTTCAATCGTAACGCCGTCAGGATTGATATAAGCTGTTTTATTTTTAGTTTCAGTATTTTGCTTATTTTCCTTTTCCTGAGAGCAGGATTGTAGTGAAGTAAAAATTAAAAATAATATTATAAAATAAAATCTCATATTTTAAAAATTTTTGAACCCGTATATTGCAAAAATAAACATCATTACGGCGAATAAAAAAGTCAGGAAAAAACCACGCCATAATCTGCCGGGAGATTTTTTCTCGTCTGTGATGTATCTGTACAAATGAAGAAATGATGCCTGAACGAGGTAAGAGGCATAACCGAATATTACAAGTGCGGAAGTTAGAATTCCAAAACCGGCATACGCAGCAATAATGCCCATTATGCCGAATGCAAGATTTGCAAACCCAACCTCAAACATCCAGTCGGGCCTGTCGGTTTCCCAACCAAGTCTTTTTGCATCATCTTTATGAAAAATAAAATGCCTGATAAACGCCAATACTCCAACAATTCCTACAGAAAAAAATACAACAAGTTTAAATGAAAAATCAGGGTTTTTTTCGAGAAAATAAAATCCAAAGAAAATCCCTGCACTGCCTATTGCACTACCAAGTATTCCGATTAATTTTGCCATGATATTATACTGAGGTTATTTAACAATAATATAAGTCTTACATAATTATTTTGCTATCTAAATTTCCGGTTTTGATATTCTATGAACTGAAATTAATTGACAAATGTTTTAATATATAAACAAAGGATTTTAAAAAATGAAAAATTTATTTTCACCTCTTTCCATACGCGGTATAGAATTAAAAAACAGAATTGCGGTTTCTCCGATGTGTCAATATTCCGCTGAAAACGGATTTCCGACAGAGTGGCATCTTAGATCGGAAGAGCACACGTCTGAACTCCAGTCACGAATCACCATCTC
>CALKAJ010000030.1 GCA_937983305.1 uncultured Ignavibacteriota bacterium
ATTTTTAATAATCTGCTTTCCGTATTCTTCAAAGCTATTCTGTAAGTCTTCTTTGAATGCAACTGCTTTTGCCGCTATGATGTGCATTAATGGTCCGCCCTGAACTCCGGGAATAACCATTGAGTCATACAGCTCACTCATCATCTTCGTTCTGCCGGATTTTGGTGCTTTTAACCCAAAGGGATTTTCAAAATCTTTTCCCATTAAAATTAATCCGCCTCTCGGACCTCTTAATGTTTTATGGGTGGTAGTTGCTACAACGTGGCAATGAGGCATCGGGTCGTTTAATAATTTTTTTGCTATCAAACCTGCCGGGTGCGCAATATCTGCAAAAAGAAATGCACCTGCTTTATCTGCAATTTCTCTGAATATTTTATAATCAATATTCCTTGAATAGGCGCTTGCTCCAACGGTGATAAGTTTCGGCTTTTCTTTCATCGCAACTTCTTCAACATTGTTATAATCTATATAACCTGTCTTTGGGTCAACACCGTAACTAACGAAATTATAAAGCTGTCCCGAAAAATTTACGGGAGAACCGTGAGTTAAATGACCTCCGTGTGATAAATTCATACCGAGAACTTTATCTCCGGGTTTTACCAGGACAAAATAAACAGCCATATTTGCCTGACTGCCCGAATGAGGCTGAACGTTAGAATATTCCGCTCCAAAAAGCTCTTTTGCTCTGTCTCTTGCAAGATTTTCAGCTACATCAACCCATTCACATCCACCGTAATATCTTTTTCCCGGATATCCTTCCGCATATTTATTTGTCATAACACAGCTCATTGCTTCCCTCACCTCAGGGGATACAAAATTTTCCGATGCAATTAATTCAAGCTTTTCTGATTGTCTCTTTGTTTCGTTTTGAATTGCATCAAATACTTCTTTGTCTTTTTGCTCTAATAAGTTCATAACTTTTGTCAAGTTTATAAAGTTTATAAATTGAAATTTACTTAATATTGTTTAATTTATTAATTCTTCTTTCGTGTCTCTCACCGCCTTCGAAATTTGTTGATATAAATATTTTAAAATATTTTAAAGCGGTTTCTTTGTTAATAAAATCGGAACCAAAACAAATTATTCTTGCATCGTTATGCTTCCTCGACATCTCAGCCATATTTTCATTTGTTGCATTTACCGCTCTTGCACCTTTTACCTTGTTTGCCGCAATGCTTACGCCAATCCCGCTGCCGCATATTGCTATTCCGTAATCTGCTTTTCCGGAAACAACGCTTCCGGCTACGCTTTCCGCATAATCGGGATAGTCAACGCTTGCCTCTGAATCGGTTCCAAAATCAATAACAGTAAAACTTTCAGATTTTAATTCTTTTATTAATTCTTCTTTTAATCCGAATCCTCTGTGGTCTGAGCCAATTGAAATTATCATAATATTAAAAATTTATTTGTCTTCATCTTTAGGTCTGAGAAACCATAGCTCTCCAAAATTTACTCCAAAAGAAATTCTAAGTAAATCGTCTTTTAATAATCCGTTTGTGGTTTTTCCGCGGGTTTGATAACTTAATGCAATATCAATAGAGTTAAATTTATTTAACGGAATACCCATCCCGATACTTGCTCCATATCCGTCAACTCCTTCTCCGTTAATACTGTATAAACTCTTATCATAAAACACTCCGAACCTATATGCATTCTTTACGAGGAATGGTCTGTCAGGTCTTGCATTAGGTAAAATTTCAAGACCTAAACCTACTCTCATTGAATTTCTAAGGTTTGGGTCCGGCGTTCCGTTGATTTTATAATTTGCCCATTGCTGAAATACCAAATCACCCGATAATAAATATTTATCACCAAATTTATTTGTAATACCAAATCCAAACATATCCGGTATTTCAATGTCGCCGCCCGGTAGCTGAGTGGAATCATTGCCAAGGCTCGTTCCGTAAATTTTATCAACCGTTGAAGTTAATTTCAGCTTTGTTTGAAAAACAAAACCTATCGAAAGCTCATCAGCTTTTAACTCTTTAAACACTCTTCCAAGATTTATTACTATACCGCCTTTAACAAAGGAGCCGCCTAAATCGGTCTCTCTTCTTTGATATGTGCTTGTTATGTTAGGGTCTGTAAAATCCAGTACTGCGAGTTTTTTGATATTGCCAAAGGAATAATTATATTCAAAGCCAAGGCTTAGATTTTTCACCGGAGTATATGAAAGTCCTGCATTAATTCTGCTTAATCCTCCGTTGCCCGCATAAATGTGAGTAACCGGCTCTCCTAATTGAGAACTTAAACGAGTAACTTTGTAATTAATCTGATAAGAGGGATTAAAACCGATATTTAAAACCATTCCCCAGTCTTTTTGTAAAGGTATTCCGAAATTAAATCCGGAAATATTTGCATCGGTATTATCAGACTGACTTGCATCGCTTTTTGTTCTTAAAAAATTGTATCTGAATCCAAACGCAAGTTCGGTATGCTGAAGCCTGTAGTTCGCCGCAGGATTGAAGCTTGTTACATTATCTCCTGTTAATGATATACCCATAATGGACATACCTTCTGTCCTGTTATTCGAATAATATAAGTTATCGCCTACACCAAACACCGTATATGGAGAACCGCCGTTAAAATCTTCCTGTGCGAAGTTATAAGTTGATGAGAGTGCAAATATTAACAGAAATAAAAATTTTATTTTATTCATTATTATGATTTCATTTTTAGTTTCTTGGAGTATATCTTATCTTAATACGTGGTCTTAAGGATAAATTATTGTAGTTAGTTCCGTATAAATAAAACTGGTCGAGTCCCTGATAATCGTAAACATAGTAAATTAAAAAACCGTAATTTGTGAGGGTTCCGAGATTCCATTTCTGAACAGTCGGTGTTATTCTGAAAGAATATTTTTGTGAATCCGCAATACTTCCGAGATATTCAATACCTGTTGTCATATTAGCCGTATCCGTAATTTCAGCGAGAATAATTCGTTTTTCCGCCATTTTAGTAAATGATTGTGTCTTGTCCAGATATAAATCAATTGTAGCATCATTAATCGAAACTTTACCGCCAAGTTTAGATAAATCAAAACTGAATTTAGACCTGTACGCAACACCCGCCTGAACAAAAATCCTGTCTGCAGGAAGTGTGATGCTTCCGGAATTCGTTAGTGTTACAGTTTCCGATGAATTAAAAATCAGTGTGTCTATTTCGTTGTTCAATGAAACTACAGCTTTGATGTAAGGCTTTAGAGAGTCTGCATTTCTTGAAGTGAAAAATCCTTTAATTGTATTTGAATTTGCATTTGGTGAAATTGCAACTCCGTTATTGGAAAAAGAGTGATTAGAGTTAGCAGCTTTCCAAATCCATTGCTTTGCAGTTTCATTATCAAAGGGTATGGTTATTTGTGATGTATCAACGGGATTTCCGCTGTAAGTCGCAAGTACGTTACTGCCAATCACCGATTGATTAAAAGTACCAAAGTTAACGGTTGATAATCCGACAGTATCCGTTAAAGCGTAAACATTAAAGGAAGTCTGACCCAGAGAATCCTTAAAAAAGTAATTCCCATATCTGAAATTCAACGTTGCCGAGAGAACAGTGCAGCTGTCATAAGAAGCCGTAATGTCGTTGAACTTCAATAAAGTTTTGGATTCATATCCCTGGTATTTTCCGACAAGAAAATACTGTGAGGAGTATGTATTCAGATATTTCAGGAAGCCTGATGATACTTGCAGTATTGTATCAACCTGGGAATCTAAAATTTTAGAGCCAAGGGTATCACCGGAATTAATGTAATTAAGACCTAAGTCACTCGGATTTTTTTCGCATCCGTTAATCATCATCAGCAGACCTGATAATAACAGAATTAAAACTCCGGATTTCAATAAATTATATTTTCTCATTTAGTTTATATAAATCGTCAAATCTCTTAAAATAACATAATAAATTATAATATTCCAAACACTTTGTAAGTACTAATTAAGTATGGGAATATTAGTTGTTTAAAACAGAATTATTTAGTATAAAAGCCGCTGCTTCCAATAAATCGCCGGCAAGGCTTTCAATATTGATTTTTTCGGCACGGCATTTTTCAATATCTCTTTTTCCGTAGCCGTTCATCATCATCACTTTTTTTAAATTTGCATTCGAAGCACATTTCATATCAGTATAAGAATCACCAACAAAAAATGATTCTTCTAAATTTATTTTATATTTCACTGCTGCTTTCTCAATCAAACCGATTCCGGGTTTTCTGTCAATATGTTCAATTTTATATTTTTCAATAACTCCGTCAACGTGATATGGAGAATATAAAATATCATCTATTAAAATTTTATTTTCCATATTTATCCTTCTAAAAAATTCTTCGTGAATAGTTTCAAGTTCCTTGATAGACAGCAAGCCTCTTGCAACTGCTGATTGATTTGTAATAATAATATTTAAAAACCCGGCTTTTTTCAACATTTCGAGTGCATTAAAAAGACCGGGCATAAATTCAATATCTTCTGACCTTGTTAGGTAATTTACTTCTTTATTTATTGTTCCGTCTCTGTCAAAAAAAACAGCTTTATTCACTATTGAATCTGAATCATTTACCTGTTAAAGATTTGTACAGCTCCATATACTTCTTAGCAGAGGCTTTCCATGAAAAGTCGAGAGACATACCGTTTCTTATTAATGAATACCATTTGTCTTTTTTATTCTGATAAACATTTAAAGCTGATTTTATTGCTTTAAGGAAATCTGTACCATTAAATTTATCAAATAAAAATCCTGTTCCGTTTGGTTTGTTCCAGTCCGTAATAGTATCCGAAAGTCCGCCTGTATTTCTGACGATGGGAATAGTTCCGTAACTCAGGCTGTAAAGCTGATTATATCCGCAAGGTTCATAGAGAGAAGGCATTAAGAGCATATCTGCACCCGCTTCGATATTATGAGCGAGCTCTTCATCAAATCCTATATGAACAATTAATTTGTCGGAATATAATTTTTTTGCTTTCATAAAATACTTCTGATATTTTTCTTCGCCGACTCCAAGAATTATTACCTGTACATTTTCTTTCAAAAGTTTTGGAAGAATATCAACAAGAAGTTCTATACCTTTATGCTGGACCATTCTGGAAATTACTCCGATTAATGGTATGTTCTCGTCATACCGAAACTTAAATTTACTCAGAAGCTCTCTTTTGTTTTCATATTTCAACGGTATTTCCTGATAAGTATATCTGTAGGGAATAATTCTGTCAACACTCGGATTCCAGATTGTATAATCGATTCCGCTTAATATTCCGCTAATATCTTTTTTCCTTTTATGGAAGACGTCATCTAAACCTTTATTTAAACCCTTATCGGAAATAATTTCTTTTGCATATCTTTCGCTGACCGTAGTAATTTTATCTGCATAAATTAAACCGGTTTTCAAAAAATTAAATTTACCCGATTGTCCGTGAAGTTGTTCTTCAAAAACTTTTTCGGGAAGACCTGTTTTGTTAAAAGTTGACTTAGGAAAAACTCCCTGATTTTCAAGATTGTGAATCGTTAAAATAGTTTTGATATCCTTAATATGAGCATTATCCTTATAGACGGTTTTCAATAATGCAGGTATCAAAGCAGTTTGCCAGTCATTGCAATGAATAACATCAGGTTTCCATTGCAATATTTCAAGGATTTCAAGTACAGCTTTAGAGAAAAACAAGAATCTCTCGTCATTGTTTGAAAATTCCTTCTTTGTTCTTGGGTTATAATAGACTCCTTTATTCTTGAAAAAATCCTGATTCTCGAGAAGATAGATTTGTGCTTTAGTATTTCTGCCGTGAATAAAAGAAGACTTGATGCTGAATCTTGATGCTTTTTCATTAATCGAAATCTTGAGGTCTTTTAATCGCTTGATTTCGTGTATTTGAAGTTTTCTTTCGTCTAAAGGTCCGTATTTTGGCGATATTATTCTAACTTCATTTCCAAGTGAATTTAGAGCTTGTGGCAATGAATTGGAAACATCAGCTAAACCGCCGGTTTTTGAATAAGGGAGAACTTCGCTTGTTACAAATAGAACATTAAAACCTTTTTTCATCTAAGATTTTATTTTTTATGAAGATACTCATTTGTGGAAGGAAATTCAATACAAATAGTTTGGACTATGTTACCGGAACTATATGTATTTTTGATTTAATTGTGTAAAATTTCAAGTGTGGAATAATTCCTCACAATTATTTATCTTTAGGGTATGAAAGAGAATATAAAAATACTTTTGGTTGACGATGAATCAAATTCAACCCAGATTCTCGGAAAAGTTCTGAGAAAAAAGGGCTATGAAGTTTTCGAGGAAAATAACAGTATTCAGGCAAAAGAACTAATCATACGAAATTTTTATGATATAATAATATCAGATTTGCAAATGCCTAATGTATCAGGAATGGATTTGCTCGAAATCAAACCTGAAAGAAGTATATTTATTATGATAACAGGCTATGGCTCGGTAGTGTCAGCAGTAGAATCTATGAAAAAAGGAGCATTTGATTATGTTAATAAACCTTTCAATCTTGATGAGTTTATTGTAAAGGTTGAAAAAGCGGCTGAAAAAGTAGTGATGCAATCTGAGCTCAACAAATTGAAGGAAATAGTTGAAAACGAAAACAGCTTCTGCGGAATTATAGGAAAAAGTGAAAAAATGCTCGAAATTTTCGATTTATTGAGAAATGTTTCAAAAGTTAATATAAATTCCCTGATATACGGAGAAAGCGGAACAGGGAAAGAGTTGATAGCAAAGGCAATCCATAACTTAAGTGAACGCAGTTCGAAGCCTTTTGTAGCCGTAAACTGCAGTGCAATACCCGAAAACCTGCTGGAAAGTGAACTTTTTGGGCACACGAAAGGAGCATTTACCGGAGCTATTGAATCACAAAAGGGGGTATTTGAACAGGCAAATGAAGGAACATTATTTTTAGATGAAATTGGAGAAATGCCGTTTAATCTTCAGGCAAAACTGCTAAGAGTTTTGGAAAATTTTGAGGTTAAACCGCTTGGAAGCGACAAAGTAAAAAAAATTGATATTAGATTAATATCTGCAACAAACCAAAACCTTGAAGAATTAACATCCGAGAAAAAATTCCGGGATGATTTATATTATCGAATAGCAACTGTAACAATTAATCTTCCGCCTTTAAGAGCAAGGCGTGGAGATATACCTTTAATAGCATATAATTACCTCAAAAAGCTTGCCATAAAATTTGGAAGTAAATATGAAATTACTGCGGAGGCGATGCAGGCAATAACTAATTATGAATGGAAAGGTAATGTTAGGGAGCTTGAAAATGTTCTTGATATGGCAGCTATAAAAAGTCCCTGTAAAATTATTGATGTGTCATCTTTGCCGTTTCAAAGCGGAACTCAATTTAATACCGAAGTTGATATTTTAAATGAATCAAACTTTTGTACACTTATGGAGGTTGAAAAATCCTACATAAAACGAATTCTTGCGGCTACAGAGGGGAACAAACAGAGAGCTGCTGAAATTTTAAAAATTGATAGAAAAACTCTTTATAAAAAGATAAAAGATTATAATTTGTAGTTTTTTGAACTGTAGATTAATTCCACATAACCTTTTGGTGTGTAATAATTCCCCACTTAAACATTTATTTTTTATCAGTTTAAATTGACTATTAAATCTTTCCCTTTTGGCACGATATTTGCTGGGATTTTGTGTGAAGAAAATTTTAAAAATATTAGTTTTTAGTCTGAATCCTGAAATGTGTAAATTGATGAAAAAGTTTTTTGCAAAGTTAAATTATAAATTTGACTGCGTGAAAATAGAAGTTGATTCGGATTGGAAAAATTTAATATTTGACGAGGAAATAGACTGCATTATTCTCGATACCAACATAAACTCCGATATTCAAAGCGACATAAGAGAAAAATTCAATAAATCTTGTTTTTTTCTACTTCCCTCATTTTCAAGTGAAATTCATTTGGATACTAATTCCGCTGATTTAATTTCAGAGCCGTTCAAATTCAGCGAATTAGAAAAGAACTTAAATGAACTATACGAATCTAAATCTGCTACGGATGCAAATTAATAAACTAATTGCAATATTATATTCATTTGTCGTATTAATTATTTTTGTTTCCGTTGTTACGTCTTCTGTTCCGGTTAAGGCAAAATATTCAGATGACTGCCTTGTTTGTCACGAAGATAAGGACTTAACAATGGAAAAGAACGGGAAAAAGATATCGTTATATGTAAATCCATCAGTTTATAAAGCATCCGTCCACGGCGGCGCTGATTGCAAAGATTGTCACGTTGGTTATAATCCTGAAGAATTGCCGCATAATCCGAAAAGCTCAGGTGTGAATTGTAACGAATGTCACGATATAAAAAAGAATCCTTCTTCGGCTCATAACAACGTAAAATGTTATACTTGTCACGGCGACCATAACGTTATTCCTGCAAAAGAATTTGCTAAATCAGATAACTGTTTCACCTGTCATAATACAAAGAGCGTAAGTTCTTTTAAACAATCTGTTCATTTTAGAAAAAATATTTCCTGCGATAAATGTCATAAAAGCGGTCACGATGTTATAAAAATTTCAAAAAAAGAGTCAACAAGGCTTTGTGCTCAATGTCACAATAAAGCTTTTACTGAAGTTAATAACGGCGTACACAAGCAGTCATCGGGAAAAGGTAAGACACCAATTTGCGTTGATTGCCACGGTTATCACAGTATAAACACCAACAAACTTACCATAGAAACACAATCGTGTTATAAATGCCATCTTAATGAGAAGTTGTTTCCCGGAAAAGAAAAGGGCTCAGCAGATTTTGTTGCGGAATATGAGAAAAGTGTACATAATTCTGTAAGAAAAAACGGAATACCTGCCGCTTCCTGTACGGATTGCCACGGAGACCATTTGATTAAGGGCTCAAAAGATCTTCAAACAAAAGACGGAATTCTTGAATCGTGTATAAGATGCCACGAAAAAGCAGTAAAAGAGTTTAAGATGTCTAAACACGGAAACAATATTGAGAAGAGTCCGGGAAATCCGTTTGAATGTACAGATTGTCATGGAGAACATGGAATATTAGCAGTAAAGCTTGACACCAAACTTTCAAAGTTGATGCAAACTGATATGTGCCTTGAGTGCCATAAGGACAGTAAGTTTCAATCTAAATACAAACCCGGAACGGAATTACATATTAATGATTATTTAAACAGCGCCCATTACAAAAAACTGAAAGAGGGCAACCCAAATGCCGCATCTTGTACAGATTGTCACGGCTCACACTCAATGCTCAATGCACTTGACCCTAATTCTCCCGTAAGTCCAAAAAACATTTCTGCAACCTGCGGGCAGAATAATTGTCATATAAAAATCTATAACGAATATAAAGGTTCCATACACGATGTCTCAATTCAGACAAAAGAAAAATCAGATGCTCCAAGCTGCGTAAATTGTCACGGAAGTCACGGATTGTTAAAAAAAGATGACCAAATGAATCCTTTGGCAAAACCAAACGGAGTTGTTCAGTTATGTGCTGATTGCCATTCTTCTGTCAGAATTATTGAAAACAATAACCTGCCCAAAGGCATAGTATCCGATTTTAATAATAGTTTCCACGGACTCGCATTGCGTGGGGGCTCACAGGATGCAGCAGACTGTGGAAGCTGTCACGGTGTTCATAATATACGTCCTTCTTCCGACCCATTATCAACCATACACGACGACAATCTGCCTCAAACCTGCGGCAGCTGCCATCCCGGTGCGACTCTTGCAACTTTCAAAACTCCGATTCATCTTGTGGAAACTGCAAAGGAAAATCCTTTACTTAAATGGATTGAGATTTTTTACATATTTTTAATAATAGCAACAATTGGATTTATGGTGTTACATAATATTTTAGATTTAATAAAGAAATTAAGAACCAAACATTAATGAAACCTTCTTCCGGCAAAAAATATTTAAGAATGTCTTTAAACGAAAGAATACAACATATACTTTTGTTAACTACATTCATTACATTGGTGATAACCGGTTTTGGACTGCTATATCCCGAAGCATTTTGGGTGAAATGGATAGTTGCAATTGTCGGAAAAAACGCATTCGAAGCGAGAGGAGTTGTTCACAGAATAGCAGCAGTAATTATGGTGTTTGCTTCTGTTTATCATATTTTCTATATCATTTTTACGAAGAGAGGAAGAAGATTCGTATTTGATATGTGGTTCAATCTACAGGATATTAAGGATATGTTTCTGTATTTAAAATATCTTATAGGTCTGTCAAAAGATAAACCAAAATTCGGCAGATTTAGCTACATAGAGAAAATGGAATATTGGGCAGTTATATGGGGCACTGTTGTTATGGGTGCCACAGGTGCAGTGCTTTGGTTTGAAAACGAATTTCTACCGATAATCGGTATGGAAGGAATGTATATCGCAACGGCAATACATTTGTACGAAGCCGTACTCGCTTCATTATCTATTCTTGTATGGCATTTTTATTTCATATTTATAAATCCCGATGTTTTTCCGATGAATAAGGCATGGATGACCGGTTTTCTGACACGCGAACAAATGGAACACGAACATCCGCTGGAACTCGAGCAGATTGAATCAAGTAATACTAATGAATAATTGAATAATACACGTGAATATAAAAATAAATATATCTTATTTTCCATTAACTAACTTAATTAATTAACTCCTATGAAGGGCAAAAAAACTTTTCTAACGCTCACTGTTGTTGCGGCAATTGTTCTTTCTTTTTCTGCATTTAATTTCCATCAAGGTGTGGGACAATTTAAGTACATTGGCGTAACAAAATGTGTAAGCGCCTGTCACAAATCAGACGCACAAGGCAAGCAGCTTGATATTTGGAAAAATTCCAAACATTCAATGGCATATAAAACGCTTGAAACTCCCGAAGCAGATAAAATTGCTCAGGAAAAAGGCTTTCAAACGAAAGCCGCCGAAACACCGAACTGTTTAAAGTGTCACGTTCTTGGTAAAGATATGGACCCGTCAGAATTTACTGAAAACTTTGATATGAAAGACGGTGTTCAGTGTGAAAGTTGTCACGGACCCGGTTCTGAATATAAGTCAATGTCAATTATGAAAGACAAACAAAAATCAATTGAAAACGGACTTATTGTGCATTCAGAAAAGGAAGCTTTTTGTACTAACTGTCATAATTCTGAAAGCCCAACTTTCAAAGGTTTTGAATATGACAAGATGTGGGATGCGATTAAACATCCTAAACCGTAATTTTTTTTGATGTAATTTATAAGTTACCCCCGTCCCTGTTAAACAGGGACGGGTTAGAATTTAATTTTTTTAAAAAAACCGAATTAAATGTGATGAGAAAAATTATCTACTTTTTTATTCCTCTTTTTGCGATTCTCTTCATTACTACCGGTTTATATTCTCAAACTGTTAATGCAAGATTCAGTACTTCGTTTTATACCTGGGAAAGGTATGATTCAATTGGCTCTGAATCTTCCACTAAACATTTAAGAGCATATCAGAATATTCTGCTTGATGTATCGCAGAAAAAATGGTCTTTTAACACAAATGCTCAGCTGGAAGGGGATATAATGGAAAAATCCGGAAGAGGATTTGCCTACAGATTTTACAGTCTGTATATCAAAGGTTCAAATCTGTTTGATGTAATGGATGTTAAACTCGGAAGGCAATATGTTTCTGCAGGTGTTGGCAGGGGATATATTGACGGTGCACATCTGAAATTAAAACTCGGAAAAAGCAAAGAATATCAGTTAACTGCTTATGGAGGCGGACTTTCTCCGCTCTCGTATGATTTTGATTATGGAGAAAAATATCAGTTAAAAGATAACATCTCTTATGGAGCAATGTTCCAGTATTATGGCGTTAAAGATTTAATGCTTGGCGTCAGCTACTATAACAAACACAGAGCTGTTCCGAATTACTATGCTCCAAGACTTGACAGCGCCCTGTTTACAAAAATTGTTGAAATACAAACAGAACCCTTTGCCGACCAGCTCGCAGGTTTTGATTTTTCATTTTTCAAACCTTCTTATCAGGCAATGGGAAAGGTCTATTATGACGTTAACCTGAAAAAACTATTCAGAGCGGATGTCAATGCAGGTTTTAATGTTGCCCAAAATCTTCGTTTAAATGTAGGATTTTTGTATCGCGAACCTCAAATAAGTTACAATACGATTTTCTGGGTTTTTCAGCATAAGCCTCTTTCCGAATTTGAAGCAGGCTTAGATTACACTCTTCTGAAACAATACAATATATATTTTAAGGTTTCAGATGTAATGTATGATAACGATAATTCAGCAAAATTCTCATTTGGATTTTCACATGCGAATTACGGATTATCTTTCGTTAAATATACGGGATATGCAGGTGAATCCGACGGTGCATTTGGTTATTTTAATTATGAACTTCTCAGGTCGAAACTCGCTGTTACAACCGGTCTTAATTATTCCAATTACAGTATTAAAAATTATTCCGAAGATAAAGTAAGTGCGTTTTCAGGAATGCTCGGATTGGTTTACAGACCTGTTAATCATTTCACCGTTGATTTACAGGGACAGATTATTACTAACAAAATTTATAAGACCGATACAAGAATATTACTTGGTTTTAACTATTGGTTATTTAAGAAATTTTAAAATTCAACATTATGAGAATTATGAAATTTTACGCTTTGCTTTTTGTCTGTTTAGCTTTTTTCGTTTCGATAACTGCTTATAATTTTTATTCCGGCGGTTCCGTTACTTCAAAAGGAATTTTTACAAAACAGGTGAAAGCAAACGATAATCCTGATAACAGGACAATTATCAAATTCAATCACTCAAAACACCTCAAAGATGCAGGTACTCAATGCACTGATTGTCATAGTAAGGCGCCAAATTCTGTTAATGCACTCGAGAGCCTGATTCCCATAAAGGCTTCCTGTGCGAACTGCCATGATGTTGAAGATAAGAAAGAATGTGGACTTTGCCATTTTGAGGGAGTTTATAAAAAACTTAATCCGACTGTCAGAGAGTTACATTTTAATCATCAAAAACATATCAAGGACAGCGGAATGCAATGCCTCGATTGCCACAAAAATATGCCGGATTATAAATATTCGAGTGACAATCCTCAAAAATATCCTGAAATGGAAGTATGTGCAAAATGTCATAACGATAATGATGCCACGATGAGCTGCGAAAAATGTCATACTAATCTGACTAATCTGAAACCGATGAATCATCTCAGGTCAAACTTTCTCAATGAGCACAAATGGGTATTTGATGCGGCAGGCGAAAAAAATAATTGTATGATGTGCCACTCAGAAAATTTCTGTCAGGTTTGTCATAGCGCCGGAAAATTCAAAGGGTCTAACACAAAGAAGGATTTTTATGCTCCGTTCTGGACAAAAAATTCAGGTACAAGAATTGATAGAGCAGAATTGCAGAAACTTAATACCGTTCACGAATTGAATTATCTATATACACACGGTATGGATGCATTGCATAAATCCTATGAATGTAAAACCTGTCACGACCCGGTCGAGTTCTGTTCTGCTTGTCATCAAACCGGCGGAAATCTTGTAACAGGCTTTGCACCTAAGAGCCATCTTGCACCTAACTTCAAAACTTTTGGCGTTGGAACAGGCGGCGGATTACATGCTGAGCTTGCAAGGAAAGATATTGAAGCCTGTCAATCTTGCCACGATGTAAACGGCGGTGACCAGATATGTATTAAATGCCATTTTGATAACGATGGTGTAAAAGGCACAAATCCCCGAACTCACGAATGGGGCTTTATGAAAGATGAAAAAGGAATCTGGCACGATACACAAGGAGCAATTTGCTTTAGATGTCATACCGATGCAAACGCAAGACCAAACGGAATTGCCGGAATAGGTTTCTGTGGTTATTGCCATAGTAAAGCAGTTAAATAAAAAATAACAGTAAATTGAATATTAAGTTTAATATGAAAAAACATAATCTTTTATATCTTCTTCTGATACCTGCATTTATAATGATAATAACATTATATAGCTGCAGTAAACTTGAAGATAATCTGGTTAATGCTCCCAAAGCAGGTATTCACCCTGACGGCTGGACTAATCCCATTAATGCAAATTTTCACGGGAAATATTTTTTCTCCAACAAATGGGATTTTAAAATGTGTACACAGTGTCACGGTGCTGATTACAACGGAGGCAACACAGGTAAGAGTTGTAATGACCCCTCCTGTCACGGCAGTTCAACCCCCGAAGATTGCAAACTTTGTCATGGTAACAGAAGCAATACAATTTTCCCGCCGTTAGCATTAAATGGTTCGTCTTCCGTAACGTATATTGGGGTTGGTACCCATAACACTCATTTGAATAGAGATAGTTCAATCAGATTCTCGGCAAGACTGAGGTGTGTTTCCTGTCATAAGTCAATTTCAGGCTTTTTTGATCCGAACCACATCGGCTCAAATCCTGATAACATTGCTGAGGTAGTATTTGATTCTCTTGCCATTACAACTACAAATGGAATTACTCCAAATCCGGTTTGGAACAGGAATAACCCGCAATCCTGCGCAGTTACTTATTGTCACGGTAATTTCAAAAACGGAAATTACAGGCTGAATCCGACCACAATGACAAATCCCGTTTGGACAGATCCTAATTCGGTATATTGCGGCACCTGCCACGGTAATCCGAGTACAGGAAATCCGCTACCGGGCGGAACCCATATTCAGGGCTTTACAATTTATAATTGCTATTTTTGTCACGGCTCGGTTATTAATA
Organism: uncultured Ignavibacteriota bacterium; assembly: GCA_937983305.1. Lineage (GTDB taxonomy): Bacteria > Bacteroidota > Ignavibacteria > Tepidaquicellales > Tepidaquicellaceae > DSSM01. Next base: position 14,728 of record CALKAJ010000030.1, read on the forward strand.
ATGCCGGAAATATTATTAATAAATCCAAACATATTAACGGCGTAGTTAATATGAACCAATAAGTTATATCGTTTAAAATCAGTTTCAAAGTTAAAAAGACCGTCAATTCACCGGCGGTCTTTTTATTTTTATAAATTGTGTGAAAAAGCAAAAAATCAAATGTGGGATTTCTCCACACTGTATAATGAAAAATGTCCAATTATACCCATAAATAGCAGTTTAAATAAAGTATTATTAATAGATTACTGCTATTATTTGGCACAGAATTTGATGTATAATTTGTAAAATTATCTTTTTAAAATTTAAATGGAGGATACTCATGAAAAGATATTTTACGTTTTTATTAGTTGTTTCTTTTATCTTCGTTTCTGAGTCCGTTTTTTCGCAATCAACAAGTTTCCATATGCTTAGAAAAGGTCACTCTTACTTTTATGCATCGACAAATGGTGGTTTTGAAACCATTTCAAACATCCCGATTAACGCACTTCGCTGCTTGAAATGTCACCCCGGTAAACTGGCTAATAATACCCCGGTTGACACAGGCACTTATGCGCCTTCCTGTTTAGATTGCCATAATTTTTCAATTGGGAATGCTGTACCGGATACCATTTGCTTAAGATGCCACAGCAGACAAAAGGTCGAAAAGGCAAACTTTACGGATAAACACAGATCTGCCGGTATGACCTGCGTAACCTGTCATATCAAGGACGAACTGCATGCCGATGCAACAAATTATCAAACCCCGTTTGATACTGTACAGGGTAAGACTTGTTCAACTGTAGGATGTCATAACGTCGTTCCTGTAACTCCCGATGATTCACTGGCTCACGCAATTCACAACGACAAGCTCGAATGTTCTTCCTGCCATGCGAGGTCTCAAATAGCCTGCTATAACTGCCACTTCGAAACAGAAGTTTGGCAGGGGATGAGAGGCTTCAAAAGACCGATTGGTCAATATAAAGGCTTCATAATGCTGGCAAGACTACCAAAAACCGGAAAAGTTGGAATTGTAAATTACCAATCCATCATTTATCAGGGAAATAAAACGTTTAACGCATGGGGTCCTTATTATCCGCATACAATTATGCCGAAGGACTCGACAAGAAGTTGCAGCGGATGCCACAATGCTCCAACAATTCAGGAATACAATAACACAACAAAAATTGTTGTAGCAAAATGGGATTCCACTCTGACTCCTAAGAAGATTGTTCATACTCAGGGAATGATTCCGATTCCTCCTGATTATCTGACTTCATTGGTTTTTGATTTTGCAAACTATATCGGAAAAGTTGATACTGCATATACAGACCCGTCGAAATGGGTATATGCAAAGACCGGCTTAACCGGAAATCAAATGCTATCTCAATATGTATTGCCGTTGACCGCTGCTCAAATGACTGCTCTTGGTTCAACAATTGGTATTACACCTATCAGCACTGAAGTACCAAGTAATTTTGAGCTGTTCCAGAACTTCCCGAATCCATTCAACCCGAGTACGATTATCAAATTTAACATTGCCAAATCTGCAAATGTAACGGTAAATGTTTATAATTCACTTGGAAAGCTTGTTACAACTTTGGTTTCTCAGAAGTTAAATGCAGGCACATATCAGGTTGATTTTGAAGGAAAAGAACTTTCAAGCGGTATCTATTTCTATTCAATGATAGTTGACGGAAATGTCTCCGCAGCTAAAAAGATGCTTTTGGTAAAGTAAAATAAGTTATGTTTCATAGTTTTACAAAAACCGGTCCCGGATTTATTCCGGAACCGGTTTTAATTATATGAAGTCTTTCAATAGAATTAAATAACCGTCTTTTTTGTTTAAAATACAAAATAAGAGATTCAAAAAATCTTTTTATAATAATTAAATATCTTTGCAAAAAAAATTAAATTAAGTATATTTAATCCAATTAAAAAATAAATATTTAGATGAAATATATATCACTTCTTACGCTGGTTCTGTTGGTACTTTCAGGTTGCTCCAAGATGGAGGAAAAGAAAGAAACAACCGGAAATAAAACTATGCCTCCAATGACTAAGGATGGTATGAATGACCCGCATTCAAATATGTCCGGAATGCAAAATAAGAACGATTCTCAGGGAAATGATGAAGCCTTAAAGTTATCTCAGGAAGCAAATGAGTTTGAAAAAGCGTATGAGAAAACTAAAGATGATAAAACAAAAAAACAGCTTGTTGAAAAACATCTTGCAGCAGCTTTAGCACTTTCCCCGTCAACAAATCCTGAGCATATGAATAAAGAAACAATAAGAACCTCTTTAAAGCATTTCAAGAGAGTTCTTGAGCTTGACCCGGAAAATGCCGACGCAAAAGCAGGAAGAGAAGAGATTGTTCAAATGTATGAAATGATAGGTGTACCGTTGCCGGAATAAGTAAGTTTGTAAAATTCATAAAGTTCATAAAGTTCATAAAGTATAGAATTGAATATTGTTTATAAATCGGCGGTTTTTATTATAATAACAGGCGTGTTACTGGCAGCTTTCTTAGTGCCAATTCCAAATATTCCTGCACTTGGAGAGAAGGCAAGAATTTTATTCCTCCACGTGCCTACTGCCTGGCTAAGTGTTGTTGCTTTTTTAATTTCAATGATATACTCAGTTATTTATCTCAGGAAAAGAGATATTTATGCTGATGTAAAAGCTTTCGCTTCGGCAGAAATTGGTTTTTTGTTTTGCATTCTTGCAACTGTAACGGGCTCTGTATGGGCAAAATTCAGCTGGGGTTCTTTCTGGAACTGGGACCCGAGAGAGACATCAATTTTTATTTTACTTCTTATTTACGGAGCGTATTTTTCATTAAGGTCTGCAATTGATAATCCTGAGCAGAAAGCAAAACTTGCTTCGGTATATTCCATTATTGCTTTTATAACTGTGCCGTTTTTTATTTTTATTATGCCGAGACTTGTAGAAACTTTACATCCTGATCCTATTATAAACGACAGAGGTAAGATAAATATGTCCCCGAATATGCAGATAATATTTTTTAGCTCATTGACCGGGTTTACTCTGCTCTTTTTCTGGATGTTAAATGTTAAAGTACGGCTTGAGAATTTAAGAATTAAAAAATTAAACGTTAATTAAAAAATAAATTTATGAGCGATATATATGTAGTTTTAACTATAGCATTGATAATCTGGTTTGGATTGTTTGTCTATCTGTTTATGATTGACAGGAGAGTTAAAAAACTTGAAGAAGAAAATAAATAAAATTTTATGAATAACAGAATTAAATTAATTATTGGAGTTGTCATTGTTTCAGTTTTTGTATCTATTGGTTTTTTCAAATTTATGGATACAAAAATAGAATATGTGAATTTCCGGGAGGCAACCGCAAAATCAAAAGTTGTGGAAGTTAAAGGCGTATGGCTGAAAGACAAAGAAACAAAATTTGACCCGGGAACAAGTACATTCGAATTCTATATGAGAGATGATTATAACACCGAGATGAAAGTCATTTATCCCGGAGGTAAACCAAATAACTTTGAAGTTGCAGACGCAATTGTTGTAAAAGGTCAGGTTAAAAACGGTTCCTTCCATGCAAAAGATATTCTGACAAAATGTCCGTCCAAATACGAAGGCAACGGACAGGATGTAAAATAATTTCTCACCAAAAATTTAAATCTTATTATGATAGGAAAAATTCTCATTTACATAACATTAGCTGCAAGTTTTGTTTCCATTGTAAGCTATGCTTTAACTTATTTCAGAAAAAGCAATCTGAAGAAAATATCAAGATTATTTTTTCATATAACCGTAATCAGTGTTCTCTTTGCTTCCGCATATTTACTCAGCCTGATTCTGTCTCATCAGTTCCAGTATTCCTACGTTTGGGAATATAGCAGCCGCTCTCTTGGAACTCCTTTGCTGATATCTACTTTTTTCGCAGGGCAGGAAGGCAGTTTTTTGCTTTGGGCTTTGTTTGCATCAATTATAGGAATATTTCTGATTAACAGTGTTTCTAAGAATTCTGATTTTGAAGCACCCGTTATGATGATATATACACTGGTGATTGCATTTCTCGCAGTCCTTCTGATTCTCAAATCGCCATTCACTACGATATGGGAAGCATTCCCCGGACAGGTTCAGGAAAATTATATGCCCGAAGACGGTAGAGGTCTAAACCCGATTTTACAGAATTTCTGGATGGTTATACACCCCCCGATTTTATTTGTTGGTTTTGCTTCTCTTGCCGTTCCATTTGCATTTGCACTTGCAACTTTATTCAACAAAAAATACAACGAATGGGTTGTCTATGTAATGCCCTGGATGTTGTTTGCATCTGCTACACTTGGATTGGGTATAATACTCGGCGGTTATTGGTCTTATGGTGTGCTTGGCTGGGGCGGTTATTGGGCTTGGGACCCGGTCGAAAATTCTTCGTTGATTCCCTGGCTTGTTTCGATTGCGGCTTTGCATACTCTGATAGGTCAAAAAGCTACCGAAGGTTATAAAAAGACAAATATCATTTTATCAATTATTGCTTATCTTCTCGTTCTTTATTCTACCTTTCTCACAAGAAGCGGAATACTTCAGGATTCTTCAGTTCACTCTTTTGTAAAACCGGGAATGGAAGTTTATATCGCTCTTGTTCTGTTTATTTCATCATTCATTATAATTTCTGTAATTGCACTTGCTGTCAGATATAAGTCTCTTAGTGAGGTAGCTAAAAAAGATACGAAAGTTAATATTCTTTCAAGGGAAGCAATTTTATATATCGGTTCTTTAATTATTCTCGCATCCGGTGCCATCATAATTGCAGGTACAAGTTTACCGATATTTTCAAAGAGTACTGTTGATATAAGTTTTTACAATCAGATGAATATGCCAATTGCCATCGTAATGCTTGTATTTGCCGCAATAGCATTCTTTCTCGATTGGAGAACAACAGATACTAAAAAGTTCTTCAATAAGCTGATTACACCCGCTGCGCTCGCTCTCGTTACAACTGTTATAATTTCAATATTTGCAATAAATGAAATAGTCTATATTATTTTCACATTTGCAATATTTTTTGCCTTCTTCTCGGGGATTGTAAAACTCGGGAATGTTTTTAAAGCAAAGAAAATAACTTTTGGAGCTGCCATTGCCCATATCGGACTTGCACTTTTCTTTCTCGGAATTATTGCTTCTTCGAAATACAGCGAAGAAGTAAGGATACCTTTGGAAATGGGAAAACCATCGGAGGCGTTTGGATACGCATTTACTTACAAGGGAGCTGAACCTTTCAGCGACCCTGAGAATCCTAATGACGAGAAATATTATTTCAACGTATTGATGGAAAAAGATAATAAGGAGATGGTTCTCAAACCTGTTATGTATTTCAGCAGTTTCAACGAAGGTGTGATGAAGAATCCCTATGTAGCAAGTTTTATAACAAAGGATATTTATCTTTCTCCTATTGAGTTAATTGCTCCACAGACGTATGATCCTAAAGATGAGCACGTTGTCGGGCAGAACGAAGAAAAAGAAATCAATGGAGTTAAAATCAAATTTATTGATTTTGACCTGAGTCAGGCACCAATGGGTAATAAAACAGAAGCGAGTGACTACTCAATTTTTGCGAATATAAACGCAACTTATAACGGGAAAACACTTCCCGTAAAACTTGAATTGAAATATATTGGCGGCTCGCCTGAAGCAACGGAAATAAAACTGCCACAGGACGAGAAAATTTCATTGATGTTTACAGGTATGAATGTTAAAAACGAGCAAAACCCCGTTTCTTCCGCTAAGATTGTTGTCCTTGACGAAGAGAAGAAATCTAAATTTAAAAAGCAGGATGAGATTATGCTTGTAAGCGTTTCAATAAAACCCTACATTGGGGTATTATGGCTTGGCTCGTTTATAATGATTTTTGGATTCTTCTATTCAATTATTAAAAGAGTCAAGGATTTGAAAAAAAATAAAAGTTAGGTTTTGTTTTAAAATTTGACTTTCACAATTTACCTAAGTTGTTTATTTTTCAATACTTTTTTATTCAGGATTTGAGGACTCTCATTTTCTACAATGATTATTAATTTTAACTTGTTATTATATGTTTCATTCCATCGTATTAGTAAAGCAGGTTCCCGACACTACAAATATTACCGGACAGGTAATGAAAGAAGACGGTACCGTAAATAGAGCAAAACTGCCTGCGATTTTTAATTTTGAGGATATCGTCGCTCTTGAACTCGCACTTAAAGTAAAAGATAAGTTTGGAGGAAAAGTAACGGCTATAACTATGGGACCTCCAAGGGCATCTGATATTCTCAGAGAGTGCCTTTATATGGGAGCAGATACTGTATATGCAATCAGTGACAGGAAGTTTGCAGGTGCTGATACTCTGGCAACATCTTATGTCCTGAGCGAAGCTATAAAAAAGATTGGAGATTATGATTTTATATTTGCCGGAAGACAGGCAATTGACGGAGATACTGCTCAGGTTGGACCTCAAACAGCGGAAAAGCTTGGAATACCTCAGGCGACCTATGTTGAAGAAATTCTTGATATTAAAGACGGAAAGGCAAAAATAAGAAAAAAGATAGACGGAGGATTCGAGATTGTTGAAGCAAAACTGCCTGTTTTATTGACTGTAATTAAAGGAGCCGCCGAGCCGAGACCTTTTAGCGCCAAGAAAGTTATGCAATACAAGGGCGCCAAATCTTTGATGGATTTGGAAAAACTTACGGAAGGCAATCCATTGCTGTATATTGATACACTTCAACACGAATATGAAGAAAGAAATTTATTTATCCCGACACTTACAACGGACGACTTGCCTGTTGATCTTACAAGAATTGGAATTAAAGGTTCTCCCACAAAGGTATATAAAATTGAATCAGTAGTTTTAGCCGGCGGAAATCAGGAAAGAATAGAGCCGACAAAGAAAGGTATCGGAGAGCTGATAGATAAATTAATTGATGACCACATATTTTAATTTTTATTAATCAAGGAAATATAAAGAATTTAGAAAATGAGTAATAACGGAACAAAAAATAAACCCTCGGAAGTCTGGGTATTCATCGAACAAAGAGAAGGCAAACCTGCCGATGTGAGTTTTGAGCTTTTGAGCAAGGGAAGAAAACTTGCCGACAATATGAATGGGCTCTTAAAGGCAGTTGTTATCGGAGATGATGTTTCCGGAATAGCAAAAGAGTCTTTCAGGTTTGGTGCAAATGAAGCTTATCTTATTCAGCATCCTGATTTAAAGCATTATAGAACTATTCCTTATTCAAGGATTTTGAATGAACTTATAGAAAAAGAAAATCCGAGAATAGTATTATTTGGCGCAACTGTTATTGGAAGGGACTTAGCTCCAAGAGTTGCCTCTCACACGAAAAGCGGATTGACGGCAGACTGTACGGATTTAAAAATTGCAGACATCACTTATCTCAATAAAGATTACAAAGAACTTCTGCTTCAAATCAGACCTGCCTTTGGCGGCAATATTGTTGCTACCATTATAACACCCGATGTTTATGTACAAATGGCAACCGTAAGAGAAGGTGTAATGGAAATGCATCAATTCGAAAATCCATTCAAAGTTAAAATTACTGAAATCCCGTATATTCCGAATGAAATAGATAATCTTGTTACATTTATTGAACAGCACAGAGAAGAATCAAAAATTAACCTGAAAGCCGCTCCTATAATTGTTGCAGGCGGATATGGACTTGGAACAAGAGAAAACTTTAACTTAATCTTTGAACTTGCTCATACACTCGGAGCTGAAGTTGCAGGAAGCCGTGCCGCAGTAGATGCAGGATTCATCCCGCACGAAAGACAGGTAGGGCAGACAGGAGTTACTGTTCGTCCAAAACTTTATATTGCTGTTGGGATTTCAGGAGCTATCCAGCACAGAGCAGGAATGCAGGAAGCCAATAAAATAATTGCAATAAACAGCGACCCCGATGCTCCGATTTTTGATATTGCACATTACGGAATAGTCGGAGATGCGGCGGAAATAATTCCGTCTTTTATTGAAACTTATAAAAGTAAATTGAAATAAAAATAATATGCCTAATTTTTTCACAGACAATAAAGACCTTCTTTTTCAGTTTGAAAGACTTGACCTGAAAGAAGTTGTACAGATAGCGGAAAATAATTACGAGGAATCAAAGAAATTTCCTTATGCACCCGTAGATTTTGAAGATGCTATGGAAAATTACCGAAAGGTTCTCGAAGTAGTTGGAGATATTGCAGGAAACTATATTGATGCAAGAGCGAGCGAAGTTGATTCCGAAGGTGCTCACTATAATAACGGCGATGTTAATTATGCATCCGGTACTGTAGAAAATCTGAAACAGCTTTCACAGGCAGATCTGATGGGTATGGTACTCCCGAGAAAATTCGGCGGATTGCATTTTCCTACATCGGTTTATATGATGGCTACTGAAATGATTGCCCGTGCCGATGCATCACTTATGAATATTTTCGGTTTACAGGATATCGGCGAGATGATTAATAAATTTGGAGACGAGAGCCAGAGAGAGGAATTTTTGCCAAAGTTCTGCACAGGCGAATATACAGGTGCAATGGCTTTAACAGAGCCCGATGCAGGCTCTGACCTTCAGGCAGTGAAACTTACTGCCTATCAGGATGAAAAGGGGCAATGGTTCTTAAAAGGCGTGAAAAGATTTATAACCAACGGTAATGCCGATATACATCTTGTTCTTGCCCGTTCTGAAGCCGGAACAAAAGACGGCAGAGGTTTAAGTATGTTTGTTTGCTATCGGGATAAATCTCTTGTAATAAGAAGAATAGAAAATAAACTTGGAATTCACGGCTCTCCTACTTGCGAACTGCAGTTTAACGATACTCCTGCCTGGCTTGTCGGCAAAAGAAAATTTGGATTAATAAAATATGTTTTTGATTTAATGTTCCGCGCAAGACTCGGAGTTTCGGCGCAGGCTCTTGGCATTTCGCAGGCGGCTTATGAAGAAGCATTGAAATATGCAAAAGACAGAGTGCAATTCGGAAAATCAATTTACAATATTCCCGCAGTTACAAACATTCTGCTTGATATGAGAACAACTCTTGAAACAAACAGAACCATTATGTATGCGGCAGGAACTGCGGTTGATTTGAAAGAAAAACTTGAAGAGCTTGTTGAGAAAAACAAAGCAGAAGGAAAAAATGATGTTGCTTTAAATGAAAGACTTAAATCAGTTACAAAGTTTGCAAATTTCGTTACTCCTCTTGCCAAGTATATTCTGACGGAAAGTTCAAATAAGATTACTTACGATGCTCTCCAGATTCACGGAGGAACGGGATATATGAAAGAATTCAGAGTGGAAAGACTTGCACGCGATGCGCGCATAACAAATATTTACGAAGGAACATCACAGCTTCATATTGTAGCCGCTATTGGTGCAGTGATTGGTGATATACTTAAAGATATGTTTGATAAAAAAGAAAAGAAAGAATATCCCGGAGGACTTTCAAGACTTTCTGAAATATTAAAAGAAATCCGTGTAATATTTTACGATTGTCTGAAATATGTTGTTGATAAAAAAGATGTAAGTTTTCAGGATGTTGCGGCAAAAGATTTGGTTGAACTGTACAGCTATATTTACACCGGCTGGCTGCTGCTCGATGAGGCTGAAGTAAACGAAGGTAAGAAATTTATTGCAAACAGGTATATAATTGAGTCTCTTGCCAATGCAAGAAGAAATGCGGAAAATATCAAGAACGAACTATTTACCGACATACTCCATGCCGATAAGATATTAATATAATTATTAACTATATAATAAAATTAAAATGTTTTATTACAGAATTTTTGACGATAAAGACGAATTGAACTTTTTCAAAAGTTCATTAAAGTATGAAAAAATTGTTGAATTGATGGCTCAGTTTGAGAAAGAACATCAGGAATACTTAAACTGTGAGTTCATAGATTTTCTAAAGAAAAGTGATGCCGAAGCTGAGATTATTGAAGTTACTAACATTTACTACTAAAGTTTAAAAGGACTGCTCTTTACGGGCAGTCCTTTTAATAAATATCTTTTTGTTTACTTTTTTAAAATAAAAAAATTCGAAGGAGTTTACTTCTTCGCCCAAAGACCGATTACGTTATTATCAAGGTCTCTGAAAAGTCCGTAGAAACCTGCCGATTCACTAATCAGAGTTTTATGCTCTTCAATCTTGCCGCCTAGTTCAGCCGCTTTTTTCAGGCTTTCCTCAATATCTTCGACTTCAATATAAATTACAATTGACTGACCGCCGTTTTCGGAAAGTTCACGCTTTGTAAATCCGCCTCCGACTGAATTTTCACCGGTGAAAATATTCCAGTATATTGTCTTTGATGCCTGTGATAATTTGAAATCCCAGTTAAAAAGCTGTGAATAAAAATTTTTTGCTTTCTCGAAATCGCTTACTTTTATCTCAAACCAACCTATTGGGTTTTTTAATGACATTTGTATTTTCTCCTTTTTAATGTTTTATATCTTTAACCAAAATATTGATTATTTAATTCTATTTCTATGGAAAATTAAATATTGGTAATAAAATAAACCATTTTATTATTAATATTTTTTATATACATTCCAATATTACCTTAAATTAAATTATAAGAATATGAAAAAATTACTACTTCTTTTCTTTTTCCTTTCTCTGCCGGTTTTAGCTTTTTCTCAATATTACACAGAGAGTTTCGAACCTTATGATTCAATCACTCATCCGCCTGATTGGAAAGTTGTAAATAATGCAGGATTCCCCATAAATGAATTTGCTAATTGGTGTATCAGAGATACAGGCAGAATTCTTCCTAATATTACTCCATATCCCCCCACAGGCGGGCCAAAACTTTCAAGGGCTTATGACGGTATTAAAGCCTATAATGTAACCTGGGGTGCAGGAATTCCTTTAGATACTAACAGTTCAACCGTAAGCGATGCGTGGTTAATTTCAAAAAAATTCAATAACATTCCCTCAGATGCATTTTTCTCATTTTACGCTTGTGGCGGTTCTGCAAGTTTTCTCGATAGTTTGCAGATTTTGGTAAGTCCTACTGGCGATACAGCTTTGTCAAGCTTTACGAATAAAATCCAGACAATAATCTGGACTCCTCCCGTAACCTATGGTGAATTCCAGAATTATACATACGATTTTTCTCAGTTTGCCGGGCTTAATATTAGGGTGGCATTCAGGTATTATATGGAGACTTCCCAAATGGGATATGTAGTTATGTTAGACTATGTTCAGATGTTTGGTTCAGTAGGTATTAAACCCATAAATTCCAATATTCCTGATAAATTTGCATTAAAGCAAAATTTCCCAAATCCATTTAACCCTCAAACTACTATCAGATTTGACCTTGCAAAAAGCACTAATGTCAGACTTGATGTTTATAATTCATTGGGACAAGTTGTCCAAACCCTTCAAGACGGGTTTAAACCTGCAGGCTACTATGAAGCTACTTTTAATGCATCATCTTTGTCAAGCGGCATCTATTTCTATAAACTGACAACCGACCAGTTTACAGAAACTAAAAAGATGATGGTTATAAAATAGTATAATATGGCTATCATAATATTAATTAATCGTTTTAAAGTCGTTCTTTCGCAACAATAAATAATTTTTGTGGAGTCTCTATCCAAAAACTAAATATCGAGGAGACTCCACAACAAAAATAAACTTATTTATAATTATTTTTAAAAGGAGTTAATGATGAAACCGCCATAGTAAAGCCAAACCCCCCTCACCAAACAAACAAATTATTGATTAAAACGATAATTATAGTTATGAAAAAAAATAGAATCTTAATAGCAATAATAATAGTACTAACAAGTATAGCAACAGTATATCCCCAATCCTTAAAAAGTATTTTTAACAAAAACGATCTCGGTTTATTAAAGAGTAAAGTTGAAACCACCTCGTCAATATATTCCCCAAATTCAACATTTCAACCAAATAATTTAAAACCCAATTATAAAAACAACGAGAAAAATTTAATGTTTGGCTTCGGGCTTGGGTTTGAAATACCTATTTCTAATATGAAGGATAGATATGGTTTAATGCTGTTTGGAAATATATCAGGTCATAATAAGATTAATAATGACATTTATATCGGTTTTAATATATTTACTTCCCCGGAGTTTGCGACTTTATTTCCATCTAACACAGCAACAAATGAAACCGGACTTACTTCAATCTGTGCAGACATCCGTTATAAGTTCTTTACGGATAAAAGAAACACTTCTGCTTACTTTAACTTCGGTATAGGAATTTACCTGACAAAAGATAAATATGAATCAACAGACCCTGTTAACAATTCAAGACTAAGTGTTAGCCCCGGTGTAAATCTTGGTGTAGGTCTTTTCGGTAATATATCAGATGACATAATACTTGATGTAAACTCTTCATATAATTTATACTATAATTCACACATAATGGAATATCCCAAATATAGTTCAAGTAAACTCTTTAACTACGTTTTAATATCAGCATCATTAAAATTTTTTATGTAAATTTTAATAAATTATCCAATTTATGAAAAACCTCATAATAACAATAGCAATAATTTTTGGAATAGTCACTTCTGTAAACTCTCAAAGTCTTAATAGAAATGAATCTTTTATTCATAAATTCTCATTAGATGTGGGTCTCGGTGCTGAAATTCCAACACAGGATTGGCCTTATTTAAAGAGCAAATCAACCTTACTCGGAAATTTAGGAATTCAGTATCAAATCAATAAAAACATCTCTGTCAAATTAAACACAGCTTTCGTAGAGAATTCGGGATTTGAAATCTCCTATTCCACAATAGGCGCAAAATATTCTTATTTAAATTACGAGAATACCTTACTCCCTTATTTTGGATTGGATATGGGAGCATATTTCTATAAACAATATTATGTGAGTACTTTCGAAATAGAGAATTGGCAGGTTTACAAAGACAAAGGAAGAAAAGCATTATTCGGAGGTAGTATCGGAACAGGACTTGACTTAAAAATGTCTAATCATACTACATTCGATATAAATGTAAAACTCCATTCTTTTGAATTGGCAAAAAGTAATTCAACTTATTTTATAACTGTTTTAACCGCTTTAAGAATAAATTATTAAGCTGTCTTAAATTTTACTTTTGAAAAAAATAGAATCATACAATTAAAAGGTCAGAAGTATTTCTTCTGACCTTTTTTATTTGCAAGAATAAATTATCTTGTTTGAAATAAAAAAACGTTTTATGTACAACATCGAAATAAAAGCTAAATGCAGTAATCCCGCTGAAGTCAGAGAGAAACTTCTGAATGAAAAAGCAGACTTTAAAGGAACGGATTTTCAAACCGATACATATTTTATGGTTAAAGAAGGCAGATTAAAACTCAGGCAGGGCAACATTGAGAATTCGCTTATCTACTACAAGCGTGAAAATATTTCCGGCTCTAAGAAGTCATCTGTCATACTATATAAAACTACTCCCGATTCAACACTAAAAGAAATTCTGGCTCAAACTCTTGGAATACTTGTCGAAGTAAAAAAGAAACGGGAAATTTATTTTATTGATAACGTAAAATTTCATATTGACGAAGTTGAATCACTCGGCTCTTTTGTCGAGATTGAAGCTATTAACTCGGTTCCAAATAAAGAAGAGATATACTTCCGCAGTCAGTGCGAAAAATATATCTCTCTTTTAAAAATCAATAGTGATGATTTAATTTCAATTTCCTACAGCGATATGCTGCTGCAAAAATAATTACATCTCAAGTACTGCTCTGTAACGGATTGTGTTACTGCGAACTTTCTCAACTGCTTTGTTTACGTCAGCTGCTTTGAAAAGCTCTGTTTTCGCTTTTATGCCGTTCCTTGCGGCAAAGTCAAGCATCTCTTTTAATATTGCAATACCGCCAATTACGCTTCCGCCTACTATCTTCTGACCGAGCACAAGAGCCATCGGAGGAATCTCAATATTTCCGGGGGCGGCTCCGACAAAAATCAGTTTTCCGTTTGGACGCAATACATTCATATAGTCCATCCAGTCTAATGATGCAGTCACTGTAGATAATATAAAATCAAGCTTGCCCGTCATTTCTTGCATCTGCTTCTTGTCTTTAGAATTTACAAATTTATGAGCTCCGAAACTTTTTGCTTCTTCCTCTTTATCCGCAGATGTTGAAAATGCAGTTACTTCACAGCCCATTGCTCTCGCAAATTGCAAGGCAAGATGTCCGAGTCCGCCTATACCTATTACTCCAACTTTGTGACTTGGTTTTACTTCGTAATTCTTCAAAGGCGAATAGACCGTAATTCCGCCGCAAAGCAGGGGAGCTGCATTTTCAGAATCAAGAGCTTCGGGAATAGGGAAGGCAAATCTGCTGTCAGTAATAATATGGTCTGCAAATCCCCCAAACTTTCCGACGCAGGTTGCAACTGATTTCGCACAAAGGTTTTCCTGACTCGTTGTACACCATTCACATTCGTGGCAGGCACCTGATTGCCAGCCGACGCCAACTCTCATTCCGGGTTTTAAATCTGTTACGTCTTTTCCTGTCTTGGTAACTATTCCTACTATTTCGTGACCGGGAACAAGAGGATATTGAGATATCATCCAATCGTTATCTATAAGATGAATGTCGCTGTGACAAATTCCACAGTGTGTTATTTTTATTTCGACTTCCTTTCCTTCAGGTACTTTGGAGTCGTAATTAAATTCTTTTAAATTTTCTTTTGCCTGATATGCCGCATAAGCATTTACTTGCATTTATAAATCTCCTTATATTGTTTGTTTCCATATTAAACAAATTTGGATATAAAAAAGTCCCTCAATAATTTCTTTCTTTAATATCTCGTAATAATTTAATAAATTAAGAGAAAACTTAAAGAACGGCGAGTTTATGAAAAAAATATTTTACACCTTAATATTATCTTTCTTTTTCTTCACGGGATTGTATTCCCAGCAAAGCAGAGTTGAAATTAAAAACTTCTTTTCAGACCGGCTGGGTATTAATAAATCATATTATATCTATCTTCCACTGGGCTATGACTCTACAACTCAGCGATATCCTGTAGTTTACTTTTTTCGTGCGAATGAAGCGGAATGGTTTAATGCATCATATCGTTCATACGGGAAAATGCTGAAACACGTTGCAGATTCTCTGATAGCCAATAATATTATAGGGAAAATTATTATGGTAGCTCCGAATACGGTCGGAGTTCTGCCAACACCTATATACGCTCCCGGAGTAAATATGCTTCGCCCTGATTTAACAACAGACCCGGGAATCGGAACAGGAAAATTCGAAGATTATCTCTTAAAAGATGTTATAAGAAATGTTGATTCTGCATACAGAACAATTGCGGATTTTAATCACAGAGCCGCAGACGGATTTTCGCTCGGCGGATATACCTCAACTATGCTCGCACTTCGTAATCCCGGATTTTTTGGCTCGGTTGGCTCTTACGATGGAACACTGATGTGGTATAATCTTCACGATATTTATGCTCCCGGCTCAGGCTATAACGATGAAACCTGGATGACGGATAACGCCGCATACTTCTCCCCGATTTTCAATCTGCCTCGCAATGTTCCGTATATGTTACTGCACGATGCTTCAAATATTCTTTTTGATGCCTCGGGTTCAAAACTTGACAGCATTAAAAATATAAGATTTCATATAACAACCGGCGAAGAATATGCTTTAACCAATATTGACAGGAATACTCAGTTTGTAAATTTTATGAAACAGAAAAATATATGCAACAGTTTCAGAGAATATATTCTTAAACCTGAATCGGTTCATAACTGGGATTATGCGGATTATCACGCTTCAGTCACGCTTGTAAGGCATTGGCAGAAATTTAACGGCTCAAGAATATCTGCTCCGCTTAATATTGATTTTGGAAATGTTGAGTTTGGCAGTTCCGATACTGTTCGTTTTCTGATTTTTAATTACAGCTCACAGCCGCTTTCGATAAATAACATTAGTCTTGGTTCTTCATCTTTTTCACTTGCCGGAAATCCTGCCCCGCATATTTTGCAGGGAAGATATGATACGCTCCCGGTTAAAGTGGTTTTCAAACCCGTTTCAACTTCGTTAACTAATGCCTCAATAACAATTCAAAGCACTGATACTGCAAGTCCTTCAACTGTAATAAATCTTTCTGGAAAAGGATTTCAGATTAATACTGCAATGCCGGATATACTTTATGCTGTTACGGGAATAGTAGATACTGTCTCACTTATAACCCTAAACACGACAACAGGTGCCTCAACTCATATTGGTAAATCAGGGTTATCAAAAGCAGGCGGACTTGCAATAAGACCTTCAACAGGGAAATTGTTCACAACATTTCCATCGGTTAGTATCACTAATCTTATTAAAATGAATGTTACAAACGGCTCCGCTTTTAAATATTCAAAAATATGGATTTCTAATATGCAGTCAATTGCTTTTGATTTGAATGATGATTTATACTCGGCAATTGATACTAACGGACTGCTTTTCAAAGTTAATCCTAAAACAGGAGATACAGTAAGAATTGGCTCGACAGGTATTTCTAATCTTACCGGACTTGCCGTGAATCCTCTTAATTTTCAACTCTGGGGAATATCTAATGCCGGAAATATATACAGAATAAACAAAACCAATGCTGTATCAACTCTTGTCGGTGCTGCCGGATTTTCAAATTCAAAATCTATTGCATTTAATCTTTCCGGAAAACTCTACGGTGTGAACGGCTCTGCATCACAAATAAGTAATCTCTACTCCATTGATACTGCAAGCGGTGTCGGAACTTTAATCGGTTCAACAGGAAAACGCGGAATAACCGGAATAGCTTTCCTTGCCTATCCCGTTACCGCACTGAAAACTTCCGAAGTAATTCCGGAAATTTATGAGTTAAAGCAAAATTATCCGAATCCGTTTAATTCAATTACAAATGTTCAATTTCAAATTATATATTCAGGCATTGTTAAAATAAAAGTATATGATTTACTCGGCAGAGAAGTAAAAACCCTCGTCAATGAATACAAACAACCCGGAACATATCAGGTCAGCTTTAATGCGGAAGGGCTCTCGTCAGGAATTTATTTTTATAAGATGACAGCCGGTGATTTTACTGATGTGAAGAGAATGGTGCTGGTCAAATAATTTCAAAGCACATTGAATTGAATTAATAGAAATCTAAAACTATTTTACGTAAATAAATAAAATTAAATCTAATATAATGCGAAAACTAATTTTTAAAATTATCCTTGCTTCGGTACTCTTTGTTGGAACTATAAACTTTGTTAACGCTCAGGAACTTGAAGACATTAAACTTCTACCTTACACAAGCGTTAAAGATCAGGCAATGAGCGGTACATGCTGGTGTTTCTCTGTAATTTCAATGCTTGAATCAGAGTTGATGAAAAAAGGAATTGAATATCCTGACCTTTCGGAAATGTTTGTAGTAAGAAATATTTATTTCGATAAAGCTCAAAATTATATCCTGAGACAGGGTTTTACCCGTTTTGCGGAAGGAGCGTTTACTCACGATGTTATTCCCGCAATTGAAAAGTATGGTATTGTCCCGCAATCGGTTTTTAAAAATTCAGACGGCGGTAAAATTAATCATATGGGATTTGATGCCAAACTTAAAAAATTTCTTGACAGCGTTATTGCAAAAACTCCAATATCTCCGGATTGGAAAGTTAATTTTAATAAAATGCTTGATGAAAAATTTGGTGAGTCTCCAAAAACTTTTATTTATGAAGGTAAAGAATATACTCCAAAACAATTTGCGGAAGAAGTTTTACAATTCAAGTCCTCGGATTTTATTGGTCTGACGTCATATACACACCATCCTTTTTATAAACCGTTTAACGTGGAAGTCCCTGATAATTATTCAGGCGGTTTATTCTATAATGTTCCCGTTGATGAGTTAATAGAGATTACTAAAGATGCCGTTTTAAACGGATACACAGTCGGATGGGATTCAGATGTCTCAAACAATTTTTTCAATCAGAAAGCCGGATTTGCAATGATTCCCGAGGGAAAAAATAACCTTGAAGGAAAAATAAATCCGGATGATAAAGAAGTTTCCTATACACAGCAATCAAGGCAGGAGCTTTTTGAAATCCTTGAAACTCAGGACGACCACCTTATGCACCTTGTCGGGCTGAAAAAATCTGAAGGCGGTAAAACTTTCTTCTATGTAAAAAATTCATGGGGAGAGGTTGGACCTTTCAAAGGATTTATTAATGTATCCGAAACATATTTTGGCATTAACACTATAACTATCGTTTTACCCGTGAATGCCTTAAAACCGGAAGTAAAAGCAAAACTCGGCATATAGTTAATTAACTGAAACATCTATAGCTTTGCTTTTGTTATCAATATTAGTTTAATATTTAAAATTTATTAGTATTTAATAATTTATGCTGACAACTATTTTATTTGTTATCGGATTGGTGATATTAATTAAAGGAGCTGATTTCCTTGTTGAAGGAGCATCTTCTATTGCAAAAAAGTTAAACGTTTCAGGAATTGTTATTGGTTTAACTATCGTAGCTTTCGGAACATCCACTCCCGAATTGATAGTGAACATCTTTGCTTCGGTTGAGGGAAATACAGATATTGCAATCGGTAATATTCTTGGAAGTAATATTGCAAATGTACTTTTAATTCTTGGTATCTCATCAATAATTTACCCTATAACTGCTAAACGCAATACTGTCCTTAAAGAAATTCCTTTTAGTCTTTTTGCGGCTCTGCTTCTCGGGATAATGGCAAACGATTTACTAATTGACGGAAAAGGTTTTTCTGAAATAACAAGGATTGACGGTTTAGTTTTTTTGATGTTCTTTGCGATTTTTATTTATTATACTTTTAGTATTACAAAGTCTCAGGATGATATTGCCGAAACAGAAGTGAAATCATACAGTTATTTAAAATCTGTTCTTTATATATTATTAGGTCTTGCCGGATTAGTATTAGGCGGGAAATGGATTGTTGATGGAGCAGTTAAATTTGCCGAATCGCTTAATGTCAGTCAGTCTTTGATTGGTTTGACTGTGGTTGCTATTGGGACATCACTTCCCGAACTTGCAACTTCTGCAGTTGCTGCTTATAAAAAACAAACCGATATAGCCATTGGAAATGTAGTCGGCTCAAATATTTTTAATATCTTCTTTGTTTTGGGAATAAGTTCAGTTATTAATCCGCTTCCCTTTAAACCCTCGTCTAACATTGATATATTAATGACCATTTTTGCAAGTTTATTACTTTTTATAACTATGTATATTGGGAAAAAACATATTCTCGAACGCTGGGAAGGAATCATTATGGTCCTGATTTATATTGGATATGTTGTATTCCTGGTTTTTAATCAGTAACGTTACTATTTGTAGCAAATTCCCGAGTATTCGCACCAACTGCAGGTTTTTTCGTTTTCTGTCTGTACAAAAGGGATATCTGCATTGCCTATCTCTTCTATAATTTCTTTAAGCATAGTTTTAAATCCTGACATAATTTCATCTGAGATGTAATTATCGGCAATTTCTACAAGTCCTTTCTTAGCTCCTCTTAAATAGTACATTCCGGCATTTACTTTTTCGTTTGAATCCTTCCCGAACAGGTATGCATACATTAATGCCTGCAATGTGTGTTCATTTTCTTTGCCGCCTTTTAGTAATTCAAAAAATATGTCCTTATTCTTTTCGTTGTACTTAATGATTTTAGCATTACCTGTTTTATAATCAATAATCAAAACAATTCCGTCTTTTTTCTCTATTCTGTCAACAAATCCTTTAATTCTGACTTCTGTCAGTTTTTTATTTATTGATACCTTGATATTTCTTTCAAATCTTTTTTCCAGCCCAATTATTTTAAAGGGTGCCTTTTCACTGTCTTTCGTTATGGTTTTAGTGATAAGCTCTTTTAATATCTCTTTGTATATCAGGTTTCGGGGGAGCAGCTCCTGACTTATACTGTTTTTATTATAAATATGCTTTATTGTTTCCGAGAAAATATTGTCGTAATCAGAAATAAAACTTTCAAGAATTTTCCTGAAATCATTCTTTTCAATTTCTTTATTCAAATAATCTTTATAAACGTAACTCATAATATAATGATATGCCGAGCCAAAATCTTTGTCGTCCATACTTTCCGAGATTTCTTTTCTGTCCTCAATACCTGCAATTTTACTGAAATAAAATGCGAGCGGACATCCGATATATTTGCTTAAAGAGGATGCCGAATAGTTTGGAAGATTTTCAATTGCGGTTAATATTTCGTCTGACTTATCTATATTCACGGGAATTCTTTTAGTAAATGAAATATCTGGTGACATTAATATTTCCTCAATATTTACTGATTTATTTACTTTACATAGTTCATAATTCAATTGATATATGAACCTGCTTTTTCCTTTTGAGCCCGTTTCTGTTTCCGTGTTAAATACAACATAAATATTTTTTGCCCGCTGTAATAGTCTGTAAAAATAATATGCGGTGATTGATGCTTCGTCATCTTTAACAGGCATTCCAAAAACTTTTCTTAACGTATAAGGAATGTAACTGTTTTCAGTTCCTGATGATGGTAAAAATCCCTCATTGGCTGAAAGCAGTATCACATTTTCGAAATCAATTTGTCTTGTCTCAAGCAATCCCATTACCTGTAAGCCTTTAAGCGGCTCTCCGGAAAACGGTACTTTCAATCCGTTTAACGCTTTCTCAATCATATTCCATATTGTCTCATTTTTTATCTCTATCTTAAATTCTTTCAGAGATTCGGATAAAATATTAATGCTCGTATAAAAATGATATAAAAACTCGTTTTCAAATTTGTCCCGGGTGTTACTCTCTCCTGAAACTGCAACTATAATTTCCTTTATATATTCGAAAACATTATTACAGTCCGTGAAAATAACTTCAATTATATCGGGCTCTCCGAGTTTTCGGTTCTCAATCACGGCAGGATTGAAGTATGCCGTGTTATTGTTCTTCATTTCAGCAATTAAATCATAAATAAATTTCGAATTGCTGTATTTAATATAAGGATGAAGCAAAACCTTTTCTATATCCTTATGGTGGAATAAGATTTTTCCTCCTTTATGAATACGATTCTTTTGCAAATCTCTGAGGATTTTAAATAAATTATATACCTGAGAATACTTAAAAGGATAGCCCATAGTAACATTAAATTCACCCGCTTCTTCCGGAATTGAATAGAGTACCGGAAGTAAAAGATTCTCGTCCGGTAAAACTATTGCAGTGTTTGTCTCGTTAAAAAGCCCTTTGCTGATAAGTTCTTTTACGAAAACACCCGATGACTTTGCAACTCCGCTGTTTAAAGCAGTACCGGAAAACGTGATGTTTTTTTCTCCGTTAATCAGTTTGTCTGAGAAAAATCTTCCGGACTCCTTCTTATCAAATTTTTTCAAATGCTTTCTTATAAAAAAACCTGCTTCCTGTTTCTTGTCATTCACAAAATATTCATCTGCATCAAAATATATCTCGGCTTTTCCGGCTTCTTTCAATATAGTAAAAATCTCTGATTCGCTTTTTGAAATTCCGTTAAATCCCGCAAAAATTATTTTATCGAAATTAATAATTCTTTTTCCTGTCTTCAATTCTTCCGCAAATTTCCTGAAAGCCAGCCCTTCATAAGAAAATCCGGTTTCAATCAGCTTGTTCTTAAATTCTTTGTAAACAGAGCCCAAAATTTTCCATATTCTTAAAAATTCACCTTTCACTTCATCTTCGCCGTTCAACACGGATTTCCAGAATCTTATGTATTCAGCAGGTAACTCCTCTTCAAATCTTTCTTCGATTTCTTTTATGTCTTCTATAGCTCTGAATAACCTGTCCGTATTTACCATAAACTTATCTGCTATATCAAAATCACCAAGCATCATTTCTCCCCATTTATAAAAATCATCAAACTCCTGCTTGTCATACTTTATATAGATACCATACAATTCCAATACAAGTTTAATTTCCTCAAGCGGCTTCAAACTTCCACATTCGTAAATAAAATCATTCATTGAATATACATCAGGCGACCAGCTCGGTTTTCCGATGGTTTTTGCCAGATCACGCTTGAAAAATATACCCGCACGTCTTGATGGAAATACAACGGCAATCTTTTGTAATTTACCGGAATATTCTTCTGAAACATAATCGGCAAGTTCATTTAAAAAAGTTTTCATTTCACCTCCTTTATGATATGTTTGCTTCCTGAATCCATATCAAGATATAATAGATATTTTCCGGTTACGTTATAATTCATTGCAGAAAGTGCTTCCGCATATTTATTTATCTGTGTAATATGTTCGGGCTTTTCGGCTCCCGTTTTATAATCTATAACTTTTACATCTTTACCGTTTATGATTATTCTGTCAGGTCTTATAAAATTTCCTTCGGGAAGCAGGATATCTTTTTCATTCATAACCTCCCACCCTGGCGAGAACCAACCGGCAATTATTTCATTCTCAAAAAATTTCCTGATACTTTTTATAATATTTTCACTGTTTTCTTTAATGAAATCACCGTTCTTAGTTCCTTGTTCAATAATGTTTTCCAAATCATCAAAAGTCTTCATTTCCGAAAGTATGTTGTGCACTATATTACCTGTTGTTATTCCTGCAAAAGCTTTATCCCATGGCTTTACGGAATAATTCTTCGGCTTAACAACAATCTTGGATTTCCATTTCGATGATATATGTTCAAATGCCCGGTTATTTTTAATTACTCCATTTTCTTTTCCGGCTATTTTCTCAACCTTTCCTGTCTCATAAATACCGTCTTTTATTTTGTCTTTAAATTCATCGCTTTCGGAAATTGTCTTTTCCAGTAATTTGCTGATTTTATTATCCGAACTCATAGGAACCATCGCAAAAAGCATATCTTCCGGTCTTGTAAATGCAACGTATAATAAATTCAGGTTATCTATTCTTGTTAATTCGGATTCCTCAATGTAATCGTTTTTAAAAAAAGTATCGTTCAAACCCTTTGCCGGATTCACGAGATATGCAGGAAATTTGTTGAAAGGAGCTTCAGCGGAAGATGCCCAGATATATCCTTTGTTTGGCTCAATATTCAGTCCCCAAACAACAAAAGGAACAATAACGATTTTGCTCTGTAATCCCTTGGCTTTGTGTATGGTCATAACTGCAACAGAGTTTCCGGATTCCGAAACTGAAATTGAAAGTTTATCTTTATTGTTATCCCACCATTCGAGGAAACTCACTACGTCTGACTGTTTCCCGGATGAAAATTCAAGGATTGAGTTTAAAAACTTAATAAGATAAGCATCGGCAGATTTATCCATTCCCGTTATTTCAACAAGACGTTCAGCAAGTTCATAAACATTTAATCCAAGCAGTTCAGGCTCTATTAATTTTTTCGCGGAACGGTTACTTTTATTATCTGCAAATAATCCTTGAGGTAATTCATTAAAAAAAGTGCCTTCTATTCCGGCAGGTGCAAATAATTTATTTAGCTCTTTGTTATTTTGCTTAATATAAACCGAATAGTTCGTAATGGCTTCCGCTTCGGCTAATACATCTTTTGAATCAGTAACATAACGGAATAAGCTGACTATCAGATTTACTTTTGGCGAGCTCGTTACAAGAAGAGATTCTGATGAGACGACGCTATATCCGTTTTCAACAAGGTAGTTAGATACTTCGATGCTTTCAAGGCGTGTTCTTATCAAAATCATAATATCCGAATGAGAATAGCCTTTACTTATAACTTCTTCAATAATACCCGGAATTTTTTTTAGAGCTTTTGCCTTTGCTTTTTCTTCTTCGTCTTTGTTCTCCTCAATGAATTCAATCCGGACATATCCTCCCTTGTTATTTTCAAGATAGTTTTGCTCTAAATCTTTTAAATATGCTTTCTCCAGAAGCTCCTTTTGCTCACCATCTGCAAGCTCTATATGAAGGTGTGCGTTTTTAAAAAAGTTGTTGTTAAATTCCACAATCTCTTTTTTACTCCTGTAGTTATTTCCGAGATTTATAGTATCAATTTCATTTTTAAAATCCGTCAAATCATCTTTCACTTTACCGAGAAGTAATTTCATATTTCCGCTTCGCCATCTGTATATTGATTGCTTGACGTCGCCTACGATAATTGATTTATTGCCTTCGCTGAGAGAATTTATAATCAGAGGTCTCAGGTTTTTCCACTGAAAGCTTGATGTATCCTGAAATTCATCTATCAGAAAATTATTATATCTGTTACCTGTTTTCTCAAAAATGAAAGGCGAATTATCCGCCGACATTAAATTAAGCAGAATATTATTAATATCGCTTTGGAGTAAAATATTATTTTCTTTCCTGTAATCTTTAAGGTTTGAAATAAAATCAGTGAAAATCCCAAGTATGTATATTGTCTTTAAAATCTCATTTGCAGTGTAAAATTTTTCCTTGTTTGAATCATAATAATTTTTTGCATCAATCAGAGCTTGCAGAAATCCGTCGTTAATACATTTCTCTAATTCGGATTTTTTTGCTGACGTTTTTTTAATTAACTTTGATTGGTCATTTATTACATCTGTGACTCTTGATCCGAAATCGTATTCTTCGTTCACCAGGATTTTATTAAATAAATATCCGGCGGCACCGTTTTTTCCATAATTAAAATCTTCAAGAACTAAATTATATCTATCGGCAGTTTCTTTTGCTTTTAAAGCAATTCCTTTCATATCTGCTTTAAATATTCTCGTTATTTCATTAAGCTCGCCAATCAGCTTTACAAACTCTTCTCTGCTTTCTGTCGAAGTATTTCCGGATTCATGTTTTTTCTCCCAGTACCGCTCTTTGAAAATTTCACCGGAAATATTTGAAATATTATAATCAATATTCCAGCCGGAATTTTTTTCAACTCTGTCTTTAATATAATCAATAATATATTTCATAAGCTCCGGGTCGTCTTCCGTTTGTTTCCAGAGTCTTTCCGTAATATCTTCAAGAACTTCATCTGTATCAAGTTGAATTTCAAAACCGGCAGGTATTTTCAATTCCTTCGCAAATGCTCTTACAATTTTATTAAAAAAACTGTCAATAGTGCTTATGGAAAAATCAGAAAACCCGTGCAAAATCTTTTCAATTACAATTTTTGCTTTTGTCTGAATTTCTTCCGGAAGTGTATCTTCGTCACACAGTTGATTCTTTAAGTCAAGAAATTTACTGCTTTCGTCACCCTCGCTCAGTTTTTCAAGGTATTCTATTATCCTGCTCTTCATTTCTTCCGTTGCCTTATTCGTAAATGTAATGGCAAGTATATTTCTGAAACGTTCGGGACTTTTAAAAGCAATTTTCAAATATTCTTTGACTAATGTATGTGTCTTTCCCGAGCCGGCAGACGATTTATAAATTAATAAATTCCCCATATAATTATATTTTAATCTTCATTGTTTTCTTCAAATATACAAAATCCATATTTAAAAATATTCTCACAAAATGAGAAAAAATATAAATATGGATTCAAATTAATATTAAATCGTAATTAATAATCTTCCTGAAGTACTAAATTGTTAACAAAAATTGCTGAATTCTTACGCAGGTGGATTATATGTCTCTGTGATTGCCTGTGGGATTTCTTTCTTAATAAGGTTGTTTTTGGCATCCATTACTAAAGTGACAACTCTGTTCATAACCTGAAATACGTTATCAACATAAAGTCTTACTGCTTCAATATCCCTTGCATCAGGTCTGTTTGCAATTAATTCAAACAAATCATTTTGCGCAGAATCAAGCATGCCGATTTCAATTTCGAAAATTTTCATCCCCGATATTTTTGTTACTTTCAAAGGGGTTTTAGCTGCTTTTTTTATTTGCTTTTTGGCAGTTGCTGCCTTTTTAACCGGTTTTTTACTTTTAACCGGTTCTTTTTTTAACTTTTTTGTTGTTTTTGACATAGCAAAATCCTATAATATTTTTTATAAATATAGTTGAGTTTTTCTTCATTCCTTAGTACAAAAATCCGTAAATTATTCTTAATTTGAAAGTCATTTGTTCTCTATATTAAGACAAATTTACCTCGTTTTAACATTCATATTCAATCATAAAGGCAATGTTATTATAAACGCAGTTCCCGGATTGTTTTCACTTCCAATCGGAGAAGGACTTTCAAAATATAATTCGCCGTTATGCTGCTCTATAATTTGCTTAACTATGTTTAACCCCAAACCTGTTCCTTCAAACCCTTTACTTTTAGCGTTTGATGCTCTGAAGAAATCAGTGAAAATTCTCGCTCTGTCCTTTTCAGGTATTCCAATTCCGTTATCAGATACGGTTATATTAATCATTTCATTATTCTCGGATTTATTCGCTTTAATTTCTACTTTTCCGCCTTTATTTGTATATTTTATGGAGTTTCCTATGATATTTGAAAACGCCATTTCAAGAAGAGCAGAATCAGCTGAGATGGTAATATCGTCTATATCTATATCTTCGTATTTGATATTGATTTCCTTTGCCTCAGCTGTTGATAATTTCAGATTAACAATTTTATTTAATAATTCTTTTACGCTAATTTGAGACTTCGTTATCTTATTTAACAGTTTCAGTTTTGATATATTAAGTATATCATTAATTATCTGAACTGCTTCAACTGTTCTTGCTCTTGCCCTGACAAGTTTTGTTTCAACAGGCTGAGATATAGGACCCGCATATTTCCCGAGTATTAAATCAATATTTGATTGAACAGCTACAATGGGAGATTTTATTTCGTGTACAATTCCCATCGTATATTTCTGCTTTACTGTTTCTGCCTCCTTTAAGCCGTCCAAGGCAACTCGCAATTCCTGCTCCCTTTTGTAAAGGACTGTTGCAAGGGAGTCTGCAAAATAAATACCCAGATAGAGCGTAATAGTTAATGAAACAATCGTGAGAAGTAAAAAACCAACCTCGTTATGTGTTCCGGGATGAATAAAACCCTGTATATCAAAATGAGGAATAAAAGAAAAATATTCCAACAAATTAGTTATAATAAAAACAACATTCACAAAGGTGCAAAGAGTATAAACTACCCAGCCCGGTAAAATCATACTCCCGATAATCATATGGAAAATAAAAAAAAGAATGAAAGGGCTTTCAACATTTCCCGTTAAATACGTAATCAGCAGCAAAGAAATCAAATCAAGAATAATTTGTAACAATGATATATGCAGATGATTAAAATTCTCAGGTGATTCTTTTACGAACTCCGTTTTAGATATATACTTGAATAAAAAATTATAAGCTAAGATTAAAAGCGAAATTAATACTAATGCAATAAATTGATAATCAGTAAGCCCAAGCCCGGGCGTAAATTTTAGCATTACAGCCAATAGCAAAGCAGATATTCCGGCAATAAATCTTAATTTTATAAACCATTTATTCCGGTTTCTTATAGTTTGCCATAATTGATCTAAATTATAAGTACTTGAAGGTATTAAATTTATCATAAAATCTCGTTTTGTACCTACAAATTAGCTAATATTAGTTGATATTTGAAATACAAAAAAAAATACTTATCTCAACAAAACAAACTTCCTCGCTTCTGAATAATCATTTACTTTGATTCTGTAAAAATATACTCCGCTTGATAAAGTTTCGAAATCAGCATTTATCTTGTAATTTCCGCTTTCAAGTCTCTGATTTATTAGAGATGTTATCTTTTTCCCTTTTATATCAAATACATCAATTGATACATCTCCGGAGACAGGAATTGAAAATTTAAATACAGTTGAAGAATTAAACGGATTTGGATAATTCTGAAACAACTCATATTTTTCGGGGATTTCATTTTCAGCTTTAGTTATTGCCGTAGGAAATGTTCTGAAGCTGAAAACTTCTGACCATACATTGCTTCCGGTATATTTAACTCTCCAGTAATATTTTTCATTTGGCTCAAGTAAATTAGAGCTTATCTGATAACTTGTTGCAGAATGATTTTGAACATAAATCAAAGAACTTGAGAAAATCTCTGATGTTGACAATTGAATCGTGTATAAATGTGAGCCGCTTGCTCCGCTCCATACAAGCAGCGGGTTGTATAAAACATTTATAGCCCCGTTTGCCGGACTTATCAAAGTTGGTGCGTATAGGTTTTGCTCGGGCTTAAACAGTTTAACTTTTATGAACTTCTGTGAGGCATAAGATTTGCCGTTCAGTCTTCCGTTGACAAATGAGCCGGGTATCGTATCAGAAGTTGCAGATAAATAACTATAGTGAAAATTATTATCATATCCATTATTTGGAGAAATTGAAACATCACTCCAATCAAGCCTCGGTGATACCGGATTTATTCTTATCGGTGTAATTGCTTTAGTACCTTTTTCCAGAGGTATAACTCCTTCTTCTGAAATAAAATAAATATCCTTGAATGATGTTGGTATTGAGTTTCCTCCCGTTTGATTCGATGTTGCCGTAAATGCAACACTAATATTATAATTTTCAATAGCACCTATTACCGGTTTACATACCGGAGCACAATTGTCATTTACACCGATATACGGATAGAATGGAACGTTTGAAGAATCAGCAATAATAGCACTTCTGTTTGGGTCTGTTCCGACAAATTCTGATGACCAAAATCTTATTTGAGAAGGAAGCAGCGGAGAGTATTCCCCCTGCTGGTTGTACTTTACTACATCAAAAACTACATTTGGAGATTTCTTTATAAATACAATTGAGATTCCCTGAAAACCACCAAGTCCATCCCCGGATAAATTTGCATCAAATATTTTAACAGGATAACCAAATGTTATTCCATTGTCATTGGATTGCATATAAAATACATCACCGAACTCATTTAAATCAGACAAAGATTTCTTAATATAAGCTATCCCTATTATACCGTTAGAACCCTTTCCAATTGCATAGTTCTCTTTGCCTTTAGCACCCATTCCTGCCCATTGTCCAAAAATATCTGATGTTAATGAAGTAGAATAATTCCTGAAAGCAGTGTCACTGCCGTTAGAACAAACAAAAACAAACTTAACAGGATTTGAAACATTTTCTGTAAACACAAACCGCGGATACATAGTCTGATAAGAGGGTATCAACGCAGGCTGAAGAAGAAAAAACGATCCTAATCCCGGAAGTGCATCATAAAAAAACTGAACTCTAAGATTTCCTCCAATTTGTGAATGAACACCAATTAGTGCATTTCCTTCAGATGATATGGTTATAGAAGGATATCTTGTTAATATAGGTGTCAAATTTGCTATATATGACCATGTAATTCCTTCGTCGGATGAGAAAAAATATACAGTTTGCATACCGGAAAAATTTGTATCCGAATAAGAAGTAGCCATATATACTGAATGAACATATCCTGTTTCTTTATCGAAAGCAATCTGCATCGGAGATGCATTTGACTGATAATCGTGCAAGGTCTTTGCACCTGTAGGAATGATTGATATTACAGTCGAAGTTTTATTTTGTGAGAGCAAAAAGCTCTGAAAGCCAAAAAATAAGATAACTAAAATAAACCCTTTAATCATTTTTTTAGTTTTTAAATTTTATAATAGTTTTTTAAAGACATTAGATTACTGTTTCTTTGCATAGATATTAAGTTGAACTCCGTAAAATTAATACTTATTTTTAATTAAAACAACAATAATTTTTTATGATAATATTAAGAACGCTTGCAGTAATTTTATTCGCTTTCAGTTTTAACTGCGGAAGTGAAGAGAAAAATAATATTACCGCAGATACTGTCAGTAAAACTATCCCGGTAAAAGATACCGTTTCGGAATATATTTCCATTATTGGAGTCGGAGATATTATGCTCGGCTCTAATTATCCTACATCTTCGTCGCTTCCTCCAAATGACGGGGAAAACATTCTTGACGATGTAAAAGATATTCTTGCGGATGCCGATATCACAACAGGTAATCTTGAAGGATGTTTTTTAGATAAAGGCGGCACTCCTAAAGATTGCGGAGGCACAGGAGAAAATTGTCATTCGTTTCGTATGCCGACTCATTATGCGGGTTATCTGAAAAATGCAGGATTCGATTATTTATCCGTTGCAAATAATCACAGCGGTGATATGGGTAAAACTGGAAGAGAATCAACATACAATACTTTGAATGAATACGGGATTGCATTTTCCGGTACGGAGGATTATCCATATACAATAATTGAATCAAATGGAAAGAAAATCGGAATAGCAGGATTTGCACCTAACAGAGGCTGTGTTGATATAAGGAAAATCCGGGAAGCAAAAGAGATAATTACAGAACTTAAATCAAAATCCGATATAGTAATTGTTTGGTTTCACGGCGGTGCAGAAGGGTCGGGAGCACAGCATATAACAAAGAAATCGGAAACATATATGAATGAAAACCGCGGAAATGTATATGAGTTTTCTCATTCCGTAATTGATGCAGGTGCTGATATAGTTTTCGGCTCAGGTCCTCACGTAACGAGAGCTGTTGAATTATACAAAGGTAAATTTATTGCTTACAGTCTCGGTAACTTTTGCACCTATGGAAAATTCGGTTTGGGAGGACAACTTGGTATTACTCCAATAATTAAAGTGTATATAAACGCAAAAGGTGATTTTGTAAAAGCTGAAGTTACATCTGTAAAACAAATTAAGCGTGGATTTCCTGTTATTGATGAAACAGGTAAGGCGTTTTCTACTTTACAGAAACTTACCGAATCTGATTTTCCCGAAACGGAATTAATATTTGAGGGAAACGAAATAAAAAGGAAATAAAATTATTTTAAAGTTGAAATTAATTTTAGAAGTGATTTAAAAGGACGCCTGAAAAAGGAGGAATCCTGAGAAATATAATAAATAAAAACCGGAACTGTGGAAAATGCAAGATTCAGTGCATTCGAGAAATTTTTATACCTGCCGGATTTTAAAATCATATCAGTTAACGGTTTTTTCAACTCAACACTTATGGCAGTAAAGTTAAAGATAAGAAATACTGCCCTGAGACTCATTTCAATTCCTGCCGATAATCCATTTGAATTTAAGCCCCAGCTGTCGTCTTTAACTCCGCTGATAAAATAAGATGCAAGCAGTGTTATTGCAATAACCGGAATCCAGAATTTTGGTTTTACAATTTTTTTGATGACAGGCTTATACCAGATTAATATCAGAATACAACTTGCAATTACAAACGAAGCCTTTACATATATGCTGACAAAATAATTTAAACTAAGAAATGAAACCGTAATAATAAAAACAGTTAATAATTTAATTTTTGAATAACGAAAATTTACATTTGGTTTTATTATATCACCGGTATTAATTGAAGCTAAAGATTCAGATGTTCCGGTTTCTTTTAATGCCTTCCTGCCGACTATATATCCAATCAGAGCTGCAATACTTCCAAAGAGCATATAAATTACTACAAGAAAAACTAAAGGCATTACGGGACTGCCGGAAGCAAACGGAATTGATTTCAGAGCATATTCGTATATATTATTATATAGTATTATCAAATCCGTTCCATATAATATCAAATAGTTGAAAATTCTTTGAAGCAATACCCATACTATCGCAAATCCTCCGCCTATCAAATACGCGGGTAGATTTCTACCGAAGATTAAAATTGCAAATTCGATTAAAGCGGCTTCTGCCATTATCGCTATTACAGGACCAAAAATATTCATACCCGGAGAAAAGAGTTTCATAACCGCACAGATAACACCTGCCCTGATAATAATCCCTTTAATATTCCAGACTTGAAAAACAGCAATAAGGAGGACTACTGAGGCAGAGGCAAGAAACTGACCTGAGAAAGGAATCTTTAACGAATGAAGAAAATTCCCTGCAATAATTTCAAATGATGCCCAGAGACTTCCCAGTATTGCGGATTTTATCCAAATGCTTTCGGGATTTTTTTTAATTATTTCATTCAATGTATTCAAATATAATTCAATTTTATAAAATATCAAAGATGGAATAATTAATAGATATTATAATATTTTATTACTGATTATATTTAAATATTATATTATCGAACTATGTCGGCTAAAATTATTTTTGTACTGAATAACAAGTTAACGGAAACTGACTCAAATCCTGCTATTACTTTGGCGGATTTTTTAAGGTATGAAAAGAAATTACCCGGAACCAAAATT
This sequence comes from uncultured Ignavibacteriota bacterium, assembly GCA_937983305.1. Lineage (GTDB taxonomy): Bacteria > Bacteroidota > Ignavibacteria > Tepidaquicellales > Tepidaquicellaceae > DSSM01. The sequence continues at coordinate 46,752 of CALKAJ010000030.1, forward strand.
GCATGCAGGGAAGGAGATTGCGGGGCTTGTACTATAATCTCCGGAGAAACTGTAAATAATAATTTAGTATATAAAAATCTGGTTTCCTGTATATTACCTCTTAACGCGGCTCATAAAAAGCATATCGTTACTATTGAAGGATTATCCGGTGATAATTTAAATCCCATACAGGAAGAATTTCTAAAACAAGGTGCAACACAATGCGGATTTTGTACTCCGGGATTTATTAATTCGCTTACAAGTTTTTTCCTGTCATCGCCTGTAATCAGTTATGAAATTGCCTTAAAATATGTTGCAGGAAATATCTGCAGGTGTACGGGATATTTTTCCATCAAGCGAGCGATAAAAGAACTGGTAAATAAATATTCACCTGAATTAAATAATTTTGATACAAGGATAGATGATTTAATAAGGCTCGGTATCATTCCCGGATATTTTAAAGAAATTAAGGCAAGGCTTATTAATATTACGGATACCAAAAGTCAGTTTCCAAAAGATAATGCCGATTACCTTATTTCAGGAGGTACAGATTTATATGTAACCGGATATCCGGCGGTTAAATATGGAAACGTTAATTTTATTGAAAGCACGGTTAAAGAGCCCGTTACTGAAACACATGATTCCATACATATTAATGCTTCTTCAACAATTGATGATATTTTGACTTCTGAAATAATTAAAAAATATTTCCCTGCTATTTCAGAATTGGAAATTCATTTTGGCTCAAAACAAATCAGGAGCAGAGCAACTGCTGCGGGAAATATTATAAATGCCTCGCCAATTGGTGATTTTACTATATTTTTGCTTTCTCTTGGAGCAGAGGCAGTTTTTAAAAACGATTTCCGAAAAAGAAAAATATTTTTGAAAGATTTATTTTTAGGGTACAAGAAACTTGATTATAAAAAAGATGAGATTCTCGAAGAAATAATTTTCAGGAAACCTTCCTCAAAAGCATTTCTTAATTTTGTAAAAATTTCAAGAAGAGAGCACCTTGATATTGCAAGCGTAAACAGCGGATTTTTTGCGGAAATTGAATCAGGAGTTTTAAAAAGAGTCGGTATTTCTGCCGGAGGTGTTGCCCCCGTTCCAAAATTCTTAAATGAAGTATCCGCATTTCTGGAGAGAAAAACTATAAGCGGCGAAAATATTGATGTTGCCGTTAGTCTTGCCGGAAATGAAATAAAACCAATAACGGATGCTCGCGGAAGTGATGTATATAAATCCGGTCTAATGAAAAAAATTCTTAAAAACCATTTTGCTAAGCTAAAAAAGTTTGTTGAAAAAAATTGATTACATATCGAAAGATTATGACAGGTATCTTCACATAACCGGAAAATCCGAATTTGTTGACGATATGAATATTCCTTCTGATACTATGTATGCTTCTGTGTTCTATTCATCTGTTGCAAAAGGGAAAATTAAGAATATTGATTTTAAAGGAGCAGATAAATTACATAATGTTTTTATTTTTACCGCTAAAGATATTCCCGGTGAAAATCAAATTGGCGGTATAATAAAAGATGAGTTATTGTTTGCCGAAGATGAGGTAGATTTTGTCGGGGAACCGATAGGTGTTTTAGTTGCGGAAACAAGAGAGAAAGCCGAAGAATATTCAAAGAAAATTGAAGTTGAATATGAACAGTTCGAGCCGATTACAACGGCAAGAGAAGCTTTCCTGAAAAATAGTTTTATAATGCCGCCAAGAATATTTGAGTCTGGCGATATAGTGAAAGGTTTTAAAAAATGCGAATACATTTTCGAAGATAAAGTTGAATTTGGCGGACAGGAACATTTGTATCTCGAAACGCAGGGTGCCATAGCATTACCGCTTGAAGGAAATAACTTAAAGATAATTTCATCAACACAGAATCCAACGGCAGTCCAAAGAATTACCGCTTCAATACTGGGGATTTCCAATAATAATATTGAAGTAGATGTGCTTAGACTGGGCGGGGCTTTCGGCGGCAAAGAAGATCAGGCAAATGCCTGGGCGGTAATTGCGGGATTAGCGGCATATAAATTAAAGAAGCCGGTAAAATTAATTCTTGAGCGTTCTGATGATATTAAATTAACAGGAAAAAGGCATCCATATTCTATTGACTATAGAATTGGCTTTGCAAAAGACTACAAGATTATTGCATACGAAGTAATATTTTACCAAAATGCAGGAGCTGCCGCCGATTTATCTCCGGCAGTATTAGACAGAACTCTTTTTCATTGCAACGGAAGTTATTTCATTCCAAATCTGAAAGCAACCGGATTTTCCTGTAAAACTAATCTGCCTCCAAATACGGCATTCAGAGGGTTTGGAGCTCCACAGGGAATTTTTGCGATCGAATCGGCAATTTTTAAGTCAGCCCGAAAACTTGGAATCAGTCCTCGGAAAATTCAGGAAATTAATTTATTAACAGAAGGAAAAGTATTCCATTATGGACAGGTTGCAAAAAATTGTACGGTAAAAAATTGTTATGATGCAATTGCCCGGAAAATAAATATTCCCAAAAAGGAAAAAGAAATTTCTTTGTTTAATACCGGCAACACAGAATTCAGAAAAGGCTTCTATATTATGCCGCTTACTTTTGGCATATCATTCACAAATACTATGATGAATCAGGCGAGCGCCTTGGTTAATATTTATTCCGATGGAAGTGTCAGTATCAGTACCGCTGCAATAGAAATGGGACAGGGTGTTAATTATAAAATCAGACAAGTTGCCTCCGAAGAGTTGGGAATTGACATTGCAAAAATCAGACTTGAAACTACAAATACTTCCCGTATTGCAAACACTTCTCCCACTGCCGCAAGCAGTGGAGCAGACCTGAACGGAAATGCGGCAAGGATTGCGTGCAGAGAAATATTAAACAGAATTTCAAAATACTATTCGGATAAGCAAAAAGGAAATAAGAAGCTGAAGGTTGAATTTAAAAAAGAGCAATTATTTATTAACGGAAAAAAACAAGGTCAACATTGGAAGTCAGCGGTTACTGAACTGCTGATGAACAGAATTAGTTTGTCCGCTCATTGCAATTATGCTACCCCTGAGATAAAGTTTGATAAAATTAAAAATAAAGGTAACCCCTTTTCTTATCACACATACGGAGCGGCTTATTTTGAGGTTACCGCAGATATATCACTTGGAACATTTAAGCTTGATAATATTGTAATAGTTCACGACGGAGGAAAAGTTATTAATAAAGTAATTGATATAGGACAGATAGAAGGAGCTTTGGCTCAGGGAATAGGGATGATGACAATGGAAGAAATAATTTATGACGAAAAAGGCAGCTTAACCACAAACTCTTTATCGAAATACAAAGTCCCTGATATTTATTTTATGCCCGATGATATCAATATTACTTTTTATCAAAACAATGATTTTAAGTCCGGATTGAAAGGCTCTAAAGCTGTTGGCGAACCGCCTTTGATATATGGCATCGGAGCCTATTTCGCGATAATTAATGCAATTGGTTTTAATAAGGAAATAGATTATACATTTGAATCTCCACTAACAAACGAAAGAATATTCAAATACTTAAACCGGCAAACAAATTAGAGAATGAAAGAGAGAGAAAAACGATACAGCTATTTTCTGGAGCACAGTTACGAAGGTATTACGTATATAGAGTTTGAAAATAGTATTGATACTTCGCTTCCTGTTAACGAACAGGTAAGGCTGTTTTATAAGGAGGGATTTATTTCATCGTGTAATCCTTCGTTTATGAAAATGTACGGATACTTATCCCAATCTGATGTGCTTGGGAAAAGACTTGTAGAACTACACGGAGGAGATAACATTAAGGAAAATGTTGATGCCTTTGGTTCTTTTATTGAAAGCGGTTATAATGTTTTAAATATTGAAACTCTTGAGGTTGATAAAAACGGGAACAGGTTGTATTTCCTTAATAACTCCGTAGGAGTAATTGATAACAATAAAATACTTGGAATATGGAGTGCACAGATAGATATAACCAATAGAAAGAAAGAAGAAATTCTAAGGGAAGCAATATATAAAATTTCTCAGTCGGTTCACAACTCTGAAAATCTTGATGAATTATATGAACAAATTCATAAAATCATTGAAACAATTATTCCGTCAAAGAATGTATATATTGCAATTTATGATATTAGAAAGAATTTAATCAGATTTCCATATTACAAAGATGAGTCAGGCTTTGTAGTTACAGAAAAGGAATTCGGAAAAGGTTTAACGGAATATGTTATTCAAACAGGAAAGCCCCTGCTTGCTACACCGGAAAAGTTTAACGAGCTTGTTAATGCAGGCAAGGTTGAACTTTTAGGAGAAGACTCCGTTGATTGGCTTGGAGTTCCTTTGAAAAAAGGTAAAAAAACATTTGGAGTACTTGCAGTTCAGTCGTATGATAAAAAAATCAGATATACTAAAGAAGACAAAGAAATGCTGTCTTTTGTTTCCGAGCAGATAGCTTTTTCCATAGAAAAAAAACAAACTGAAGATGCGTTAAGAATAAGCGAAAATAAATACAGGAATTTTGTGGAAACAGGCTTAGAAGGTGTATATTACATTGAATATAAAGAACCGATAAATATAAAAACAGTTATTGAAGAACAGGCAATGCTTATGTATAACACCGGTGTTTTAATTGAATGCAACGATTTTCACGCAAAAATGTACGGATATAAAAAGAAGGAGGATATGATTGGAAAAGAAATGAAAGAGCAATACGGTTATAATCTGAGCGAAGAAAACAAGAAAGCTTTTATGGAATTTGCAAAATCCGGATATAAAATTCAAAATCTTGAAACAAGAGAAATTGATAAAAACGGTAACGAAAAATATTTTATTAATAATGTGGTAGGAGTAATCGAAAACGGATATTTAATAGGTAATTGGGGTACTCAACTGGATATTACCGAAAGAAAAAAGTTTGAAGATGAATTAATTGAGGCAAAAGAAAAAGCGGAGGAAATGAGTAAAATCAAATCTAATTTCCTCTCAAATATGAGTCACGAGTTAAGAACCCCTCTTCATGGAATTATGGGATTTGCACAACTTTTAAGAGATTCGCTTGACGGTGAAAATGGTGAAATGGCAAATGTGATTTTCAACAGCGGTAAGCGATTAATGGAAACTCTTAATCTGATTTTGAATTTCTCCAAAGCCGAAGCAGAAAAGATTAAAACCGAAAGAAAGAATGTCAGAATTGAAAAACTCATCTGTGAGGTTTACAATCTTTTTGAAATCAATGCGAAAGAAAAAGGTCTTCAATTCGAAAAAATAGTTAAACCTAAAAATATAGTAGCAGAAACAGATGAAAAACTTCTGCGTGATATTTTAAATAATATTGTAAATAATGCAATTAAGTTTACGGATAAAGGTTCGGTTACCGTTGAAGCTTGCTCAAAAAATAAAGACCTCATTATTAGAGTAACGGATACAGGAATTGGAATATCGAAACACAATAGGAATTTAATTTTCGAAGAGTTCAGGCAGGAAAGCGAAGGCTTGAGCAGAAGTTTTGAAGGTACCGGACTCGGGCTCACAATTTCAAAAAAATATACAAAGATTCTTGGAGGTGAAATTTCCCTTGAAAGCGAGTTTGGAAAAGGGACAACTTTTATACTTACTTTTCCAAATTCTGTTCGTAAATTTGAATCTGAAATTACGGATATCCCGGATGAAAAAGAGACTTTAAAAGCAGAATGTAGAAATCATAAAATAAAAAAGATTTTAGTAGTAGAAAACGATATTATTAGTATTGAACTTCTAAAAGCTATTGTCAGGAAATCTGCGGAAATAGATTTTGCCATAGACGGCAAAAAAGCACTTGATAAAGTTAAAGAGAGAAACTACGATTTAATACTAATGGATATTAACTTGGGAGAAGGATTAACAGGACTTGAAGTAACAAAAAAAATCAGGAAATTAAAAGATTACAAAGAAACCCCAATAGTTGCAATTACTGCCTTTGCAATGGATGGTGATAGAGAAGAGTTTTTAAGTGCAGGCTGTACACATTATTTGTCAAAACCATTTAGGAAATCCGAATTTATTGAACTGTATAATGAGTTATGATTTATAAAAAAATCAATACATTGTTAAACGAAAACAAAGTATTCTGGCTTGCAACAGTGACAAAAGCCGAAGGACACACACCGGCAAAAGCAGGAATGAAAATGATTGTCGAGCCCGGAAAAAAGTTTACCGGAACTATTGGCGGTGGGGAGATAGAGAAAAAAGTAATAGATTATATTCTCGAAAACAAACCATCTTTACCGATAAGCCTTGATTTTGACTTGGGAGCGAAATCAGACTCCGATATTAAAACAGAAATGATTTGCGGAGGAATTCAAACTGTTTTTATTGAACCGAATAATTCTAAAACAGAATTGTATATTATTGGCGGGGGGCATTGCGGCAAAGCATTGTCGGAATTAGCAGCTAAGGTTGGATTCAAAGTTATCGTAATAGATAACAGAGAAGAAATTTTAAGTCATTATGACAAAGAAATTATAAGAACGGAATTAATCAATTATGAAAATATTGATAAAGCAATTTCTTTTTCTGAGGATGTGTTCATCGTGATTATGACTCACGGACACATTCACGATGAACTTGTGCTTGAAAAACTAATCGAAAAAAAATATAAGTATCTCGGAATGCTTGGCAGCAGTAAAAAAGTGGCATCTGTTTTTCGAAATCTCAAAAGCAGAGGAATAAAAGAAGAATACATAGAAAAAGTCTATTCGCCAATAGGTATTGAAATTGGCTCGCACACACCTGATGAAATAGCCATAAGCATTATGGCTCAGATAATACGAATTACTAATAAAACATAAAATCGCTTAAAAAACCAGCGATGTTAAAGCACTGTATATTATAAAAATCGCGAATAAAATAATCATAACGGGCATGGTTTTTACTTTTCCGACTTTAGCAATTCCAATCGAAATAACAACATAAAACCAAATGTAAAAAGCATCGAGCTTCGTCAGAAATGTATTTATTTTGGCTCCTGTCATTTCTTCTTTAAAAATCAATGCCGGACTTACACCGGATAAATCACCCATAATAACAGATAAAACAGTCCCGATTATTACACCAATTGCAATAATCACGTTCCCAAGTCCAATTACATTTAAAATGCTGACAAAGTTAAAATCTCCTTTCAATATCTTTACTATCACTAAAGCAATTAAACTTAAAAGGAAAAGAAGTATAAACGGACTAAAAACCGCCATTATATATCCTATAATCTTAAAGAACAAACCTTTCGGATCCATAAATTTTTCCGCAGATTCGATTGCAACATTTGCATCTTCTCTGGTCATATCTCCTTTTTGTACTTTTTCATCCATTTGCTCTCTGAGCTGCTTTTTTTGTTTGTCCATTACTTTGGAAGTCAGCTCTTCATCCTGAAAGAAAAGGAAAGTTCCAATTATGTTTGCAACGATAATTAATATCATCGGGAAAATCCAGTAATTGGTTCTACTGAATCTGCTGATATTTTCGAAAGTATTACCCGGGTCTGTAATTACTCCGGTAACCGCTTCAATTTTGGAAAGTTGTTCCATTTCTGTCTGCGGCTCTGAATTTGTATTATAAGAATCCTGCATAAAATTATTTATTTAGTTTATATAAATTGTTTTTTAAAATATACTCTTCCACTTCAGGAAGAATTTGATATTTAACAGACTTTTTTTGATATATTAAATCTCTTATCTGCGATGAAGATATATCAAGTGAAGGAACAGGTACATAAGTAACACGTTTTGCAAATTCATTTGTGACCTTATCAATATAATAACCCGGACGGTTTATTACAATTACCTCGCAGATACCAAAGATTTTTCCCGGAGTTTTCCACAAGTGCAAATCAATCAGGTTATCCATTCCGATGATTAAAAAAAATTTTATAAAATCGTCTTTGTATTTTTCCCGGAGTTTCAGAAGTGTATCAACAGTGTATGTTTTTTCTCCGTCATTGAACAGTTCAATATCGGAAACCTCAAAATTCTTGTCTCTCTCAAAAGCTATTTTTGCCATATTAAGTCTGTGCTCTGCGGATACATTCACATCTTCCTTAAGCGGAGGATTTCCTGAAGGAATAAATATTACTTTATCAAGAGACATTTGTTCTCTTACGCTTTCTGCGTGTATCAGGTGTGCAATATGCGGAGGGTTGAAAGTACCTCCAAAAATTCCATATCTTTTCATCAGGTTAAATTTATTTTTTCCAGAATTTCATTCAGACTTAAAAAGACTTCCTCAACGGAAATTTCCTTTATACATTCGTGAGTTCCCGTGTTACATAGAAATTCATTTCCTTTATAATAAGTTTTATTGTTTCTGTCTATTGATGTTTGTGGAGTGTAGCAAGGACTGCACTCCGGTTGTTTCCAGATGTATTTATGAAATATACCGTTGTTATAATTTAATGGTGCTACCAATCTTGGATCTGACGGACCGAAAAGCCCTATCGTATGAATTCCAAACGCAGCAGCTAAATGAAGCGCACCTGTATCTGCCGATAGGAAAACATTACAGGAATACATCAGGTCATTATTTATTATGGAATGAATTTTAACATTTCCCGGAAATTTCATAGCACTGTCGAACTTTTCATCTTCGTGGGTTCCTTCAAATAGTATAATATTATATTCAGGGTGTTCTTGCGTTAACTTTTCAATAATTTTAAAATAATTATTTAAATCCCACCTTTTAATTTTCATTACGGTACCGGGATTTATTCCGCCGAATGGGAAAATGCCTATTGTAACGGAATCTTTTGGAATATCATTTTTCTCTTTGACAGATTCAATATTCCTGATTCTTGTTAATTTTGGCTCAGTATCCGTAACTTCCATTCCGTTTTCAGTTAGTATGTTTAAATATCTCAGTGTTTCATGAACAGTATCGTCGTATTCCGAAAAATAATTAATAAAGGAGGTATTTTTAAAACCGAGTCTGTATCGGATACCTGAAAGCATAAGCATAGTTCCAAAAGAGGAGTCTCTGTGACAGGAAAGAGCAAGGTCGAAGTTTTCTTTCTTAATTAAACGGATGAGTTTGTATGCAGATGAAATTTTATTAATAATACCGCCTTTAAATGGAGGATCAAAAACCAGAAAGTTATTTACATCCGGGATGTATTTATAAATATTCTTAACCCATGATGAAGAAATTAATGTAATCTTTGCATCCGGGAAATTTCTTTTTAGATTTGAAATTGCCGGAAGAATAAAAACCATATCTCCTAGACAGCATAATTTAAGAATCAGTATTTTATTAACGTTATTAAAAATCATTTCTTTAAACCTGCTGCAAGTAATATTATTTTAAAAAAAACCGGTTTGAAAGTTGTTAAATATTTAATCGAAAATTTCGCAAACATATATAGTCTTAGCTTTAGAAGCTCTATATTGGAAAGATGAATTTTGTAATATAAAAGTTGGGATTGCTTTGCAACATAATATGTTGAATTTGTAAAATTGCTGTTTGTGTTCTCTCCTTTTAAATGCTTGATTTTTATGAAAGGGTAATAATAATTCTTATTGCCCGAAAGCGCTATTCTTTTGCATAAGTCGGAATCTTCATAGTATAAAAAAAATCTTTCGTCGAAACCATTTACTTTATCAAAAACAACCCTTGAAATCATCATAGCGGCTCCGCTAACCCAGTTTACCGGTGTTATCTCGGAATATTTAATTTCAATATCTTCGATTGCTCTATGTGATTTATTACGAAATTCCTTTTCGAGGTGTTTATTTTTAATTTCTCCTTTTATATTAATATCTTCTCCGAATGAAAGCTGAAGTGATGAATCCGGGTTAAGTAATTTAAAGCCAAAGCTTCCTGCGTTTAACTGCTCATAAGATTTTATTGCATTTTCAAAGTCATCATTTTGAATCGTTGTATCCGGATTAAGAAAAAACAGGTAATTCCCCGATGAATTAAATGCACCAATGTTGCAGGCATTAGCAAAACCGCGATTGCTGTTTTCAATTATTTTCAGATTATTCCTGTTGACGGATACTGAGGATATATCTTCTTCCGGTGAGTTGTTAACAATAATAACCTCAAAATCGCAGGATGATAAAACCGCGTATATTGATTCAATACAACTTTTCAGATACTCAATACTGTGATAATTTATTATTATTATTGATAATGTCATTTGCTGAATTCCACAGTTTTTAATCCTGTTATATTGCAATAAAAAGCCGACAGGTTGTTTATGATAATTTCAAATCTGTTGTCTCCGTTAAAAATCTTGCAGGTGAGATATTCAAGCACGAGTCTGTATTTTATTTTCTTGTAAGGTTTTATTTTTTCTCTTTCTTTTATAATTAATCCCGGATGAAAAGTCAGCCATAAATGAGCACGTATTATCCCAAATAGCGAATATTTTTTCTTAAAAAGAGAAAGCAATATTTTAGACAATATATTAAAAATAAAATACGGAATCAGCAAAATAAGAAATAAAAAAGGGAAGAAAATCAGAAAGTTAAGAAACCTGTTTCGCTCCTGATAATAAGTGACAAAAGAAGATTTTGATTTTTTGGTCGTTCCGCTGCCTTTGTGATAGACTATTGATTTAGCGTTATGATAATTCTTAAATCCTGAGAATATACTGAAAAAGCTCAGATATGTATCTTCCGAATATAAAAAATACTCATCGGGAAAAATTTCTTTCTTATCTCCAAGAAGTGTTTTTCTGAAAATTAATGAAGCTCCTCCGGCAAGAAATATTTCTCCTTTCCCGTTTTCATCAATCGGGAAAATTTCCATTATATTATGTCCGAGAAAATTTATTGTTCCGTTTTTCTCGTAATATTTTTTTGGAATCCCGTCTGTAAATACAAGGGATTGAACGAGTCCGGCATTTTCGTATGTCTCAAGCGCTTTTACAAGTTCCTCAAGCCAGTTTGGCTCGACAACAGTATCATTATTAAGAAGTACGATATATTCTCCGCTTGAATTTTTATAACCGAGATTATTTCCTCCCGTAAAACCGAGATTATTTCCGGATGAAATGTATTTGAAATTTTTTCTTGAGCCGAACAGTAATTCGATTACTTTCCCGCTGTTATCCGTTGAGCCGTTATCAACAAAAATTATTTCGAAATCCTTATAAGTCTGATTATATACCGTTTTCAGGCATACTTCGTTGAATAGTAATCCGTTGTAATTTAATATTATTATTGAAACTTTCACTTCAGAGTTTTTTCTTTGATTTTTAAGTCTGAAAAATTAACGTCAAGTAATATACTTTTTATGTATTCGTTCGATACTTTTTTGTTCTTATGAATTAATCTTCGTTTAGGTACCATTTTATATAACTTCAGGACTCCGCTCAGATAACCTTTAATCGCATATATTGAAAGTGAAAAAGAATAGTATCTTGCAAAGATATACAATCTGCGCATTCTTCCAAAGGTGAAGTGGAAAAAATATTTGAGCAGCAATCCCGGCGGATAATTTTTAAATCTTAGGAAAACAATATTTCTTTCAGAATAAAAAGTTGGAAGATAACTTTTATTTAAAGTCGTTGCTCCGCGGATGTGATAGCAAACGGATTTTGGATTATAAAAGCATTTATAGCCAAAAAGCTGAAGTCTGAAGCCAAAATCAATATCTTCAAGGTATGCAAAAAATTCTTCGTCAAACAGTCCGGCTCTCTCAAATACTTCTCTCTTGTACATAGCGGCTCCGGCGCAGGCGCTGAAAATAAATTCCGGTGTGTCATACTGACCGCTATCTTCTTCTCCGAATCCGCGCGGAATTGATAATCCGCCTTTTCGCAGAAAGTCACCGGTGTCATCTATGATATTACGTTTGTAAAAATTGAGCATTTTACAGGCAACCGAGCCGACTGATTCATCAATAAATCCATTGAGCAATTCTGCAAGAAAATCCTGTTCACATTCTATATCATTGTTCAGCAATACTATGTGTGATACGTCTTTATTGTCGAGGGATGATTTTATTCCGTCGTTTACTGCTCCGGCGAAGCCTGTATTAACTTTGTGTGAAATAATCCTGACCTCGCAAAAATTCTTTTTAAGTAATTCCACGGAATTGTCCTCAGAACCGTTATCAACAACAATAATTATAAAATCTTTATAAGTTTGATTTCGAAGGGATGCCAGACAAACTTCAAGATGTTTATATCCGTTAAAATTTGGAATTACTATTGATATCAATTTACTTAAATAAGTTTTCTATATAAGAACTTGAAGCTGTTTTGGTTTTTTGAATTTTATATCTTTTGATAATTGCATCAGGTATTCTTGTTAATCCAAGTATTGAGCCGTAAAACAAAATCATTATTTCTTTGAACTGAGATTTCCTAAAATGAAATAAATATCTTCTCAGTTCTCCCGAAAAAAATTTCGGCAGAAAACGAAAATACAAAAATAACGGATAATTTTTAATTCTTAAAGCAGTTAGGTTTCTTCTGCACATCTTTAAGTCATAAAAATTTAACTTACCGTATGTTCCTCCCCGCTTGTGGAAACAAATTGCATCGGGGTTATAATAGCATTTCATATCCATCAATTGCAAACGAAATGAGAAATCTATGTCTTCGTAATATGCTATAAATGCGTCGTCAAAATAGCCGGCTTTTTCAAATACTTCCCGCCTGTATATTGCGGCTCCGGCACAGGCTCCGAAAATAAATTCCTCTTTGTCATATTGACCTTTGTCTTCTTCTCCATGACCTCTTGCATAAGGCAGCCCGTTTTTATTAATGAAATCACCGCAGTCATCTATAATAGTTCTGTCATAATAATTCATCATTTTGCATGCAGAACTAAAAACGATTGGTTGAATAAAAGATTTCGAAATTTGCTCTATGAAATCGCTATTGCAAACTATGTCATTATTCAGAAGTAAAATAAACTTGACATCAGTGTATTCAAGGGCTTTTTTAATTCCGAAGTTTACTGCTTTTGCAAATCCGTAGTTCTTATCAAGCTTATGCCAGATTGTGTTAGAAAAATCTTTTACGGTATCCTCCGAATTATCCGAAGAATTATTATCAACTGCAATAACAAAAAAATTATCAACGGTTTGTTCGTCAAGAGATTGTAAACATTCCTTAAGATGTGATGCTCCGTTGTAATTTGGTATTATTATTGCAATTTCATTCAATACTATATTTTATATAAGTTTTTCAAAATGTATTTATGTGCGGTTGAAGTTCCTTTCAAATCCTTTTTAAAAGGTGATAAGAAAAAGTTGAAAATCAGTTTTGTTAAAGTATTTGATAAACAAAGCAGAAGTAAAATAATATATTTTAAAAAACCGTAATTATATTTAAAAAACTTCAGCATACTTATAATAAAAATCCCGTAAAGAACATCGTTTGTTTTCTGCTCCATACTTGATGCTCCTGTGTGAATAACTCCGAGTTCGGATGTGAGAGCAAGGTTTCCGTGCTTAGATAACTTATAACTCAGCTCCACGTCTTCAAAGAAAAGGAAATATTTCTCGTTGAATAATTTAACTGCCTTGAAAGTATCTCTTTTTAAAAAAACAAATGCTCCGGGCAGTTGTGTTATTGAAGGATATTTTTCGTTAGAAACTGCGTTTGAATCACGCAGGTATTTATCAATGAATCTTTTTCTGTTCTTGAAAAATTTCGCATATATTGAGTAAAAGAATAAATACTGCCTGATTGATGGAAATCTCTGGTAATATTCAAATTGATACTTCCCGTCTTCTCCGTATAGTTTCGGAGCAATAGCCGCGATATTTTTTGTTAATCCCTGCCTTAAATTTTCAAACAAAGGCTCACGGAAACAAATATCCGGATTAAGTATTAAAATGTAATCTCCTGATGAAATATCATATCCCCGGTTATTTCCGAAAGCAAATCCTTTATTTGAATCGAGGAATACAGCTTTAACAAAACCATATTTATTAGCGAGTAAACTTATTATTTCCTTTGAATTATCGGTAGAATTATTATCAACGACAATGATTTCAATTTCAGATGTATTCTCATATTTAATTATTGACTCAACACATCTCTCAATATATTTTGAAGTATTATAGTTTACTATAAGAATTGAAACATTCAATTGAAATTATTCTCCCGCTTTAATTAAATAGTATTTTAACCTTCTGATTATCCTTTTTCTGCTGAAAAGACCGGAAAGTTTACGCTTAATCTTGTATGTTAAAGGCAGAATTTTGTTGAATTCAATGTATTTGTTCTTAAAGGGATTGCCAAAGAAATTGTTGTAATATTCACCTGTTGCGTGATAGACTTTGAAACCCTTTAATATTCCGGTTCTAAACCCAAGATTATCTGCTCTGAGTTGATAATCGCCGTCTTCCGCAATAAAAGTGCGGGTTTTATCATACATCAATTTCCCGACTTCGTTATAAACTTTTCTTGAAAGTAAAAAACACCAGCCGCCAATAGGTCCTTTTTGCAATATGAAATTTCCATTACAGAAATTTTCTTCCAGATAATCGCCCTCGTCAAATTTTCCTCCGTTTGTATGAGCATCCTTAATTACGTCGGCAACCATATATCCCATTTCAGGTATGGATTTATAGGCAGTAATGAATCCGCTTATCCAATTTTCCGGGAAATCAATTATGTCGTCATCGAGACCGATTATAAAATCTCCGGTTGCAAGTTCAAACGCCTTGCTTTTGGCATTATTCCCGACATTTACCGGGTTGTGAATAATTCGAATGCTCCCATGGGATTTTGATATTTCATCAATAAATTCTCCGCTTCCATCAGTTGAATTATTATCCCAAATAATTAATTCGTGATTTATATCGGTTAAAGTCGGTAGTAACTTTTCAAGGCACAGCTTCAAAGCATTAATCTTATTGTAAGTAATTAAAACTAAACTGACCTTCTCACCGGTATAATTTTTAATGTCCTCGTCAGGTTTTGGTAAGTATTTAACCGGTATCAGTTTACGGAAAATTTTTGCAATTACAATTTTATCCCTGTGATTCAGATATTTGAAAATTAAAATCTGAATTGAATATAGCATAATAAATATTAAAACTAATGACGCTATGATTATTGCTACTTTTATTCGGGAATCTATAACCAATGAGGAGGCGGAAAAGAATCTTAAGAGAAAGAACAAAATTATTCCCGGTATTATACTATATAGTAAAGGAGGGAAGTACTCTTTGGAAAATATTTGCACAATATTTTTTCTGAAAAATAAAACAGAAGTAACAAAAATAAAAACCGAGGAAATAATGGTTGCAGAACTGTTACCGTAAGCGGCTCCAAGAACACCGTAATATTTTATAAGGAAATAACTGAAAATTACATTTATTATAAGGTGAAGTAATCCTTCGTACATCTGATATTTGGGAATACCTATGTTTGGAAGAATTGAATTTCCCGGAGAAGAAATAATCAGATTTAAAAGCTGTCCGACTATTAATACTCTTAATATGTGAGATGAGACCTCATACCCGGGACCCATCCACGTATAAATAATCTCATCGGAAAAAATAAAAACAAAAACAGATATTGGGATTGAAATCAGTGAAAGATAACGAATTGTATCTTCAAAAAGTCTTGATAGTTTTTCTTTGTCTTCTTTTGCATTAATCTCAGCCGCAACCGGAGCAACCTGAATAATAAATTGCAATGGTATAACCCTTGCAAATCTTAGAAGTCTTGTACTGATATTGAAAAAAGTCACATTGTTGAGAACGCTGAAAAATCCAAGCAGAAATTCATCAAACTTTTCAGAAAAGAAACCGGCAAGTTTTGAGACCTGCATTTGCAGACCGAAAGACCCCATTTCCTTAAGTGATTTCGGACTGAAATAATTAAGACGAAGTTTTAATTCGGGTACGGATTTTTGTGCAATAAAAAATATTACAATTGAATTCACAACGGATGCGAAGAGTTGGCTTATCAAAAGTCCTTCAATTCTGAAATCCAAAAGGAGAAGAATAATGACGGAAATAAAATTCAGGAGATTTACAATCGTATTCATCACTGAAGTAATATACATCTTTTGAATACTGATAAGAAGCGACGAATATATAGTGAAAATATTATTAATAAAAAAAATAATTAATGCGATATAAAAAGCATTTTTTCCCGCATTGAGCAGTTCCGCCGGGATGTTTATAAGAGATAAAAGAGAGTCCGTAAAAATAAACCCTGCAATTAATATAAGGAGTGAAAATAAAAAATAAAATAAAAAGCCTGTGTTTATTGTGTGATTAAGTTCGTCATATTTTTTTTTATTGTAATATTCCGAAATGAATTTAATAAATGATGACGAAAGACTTAAATCAAATAAACCAAAAGATCCGATAAAACCGAGAACAATAGCGTAGATACCGAATTCAACCTGTCCGATTTTTGATATTATAAAAGGTGTTAACAGTAACGGGAAAATAACCGAGGCAATCTGTGAAAAGAAATAATAAAAAGTATTTTTTATTACTTTATCTGTAAGTGACATTATTTTTAATAAGGTCTGTTATTGTCGTTCTGCTGATACTTCAATGAGGCATCGTAAAACATTCGTTTAATCATATATCGTAAATTTTCCACATCGGTTTCATACCTTCTCCTTGAAAAGCCGGTAGTGTTTTTCATCTGAAATTTTCTCAGTCCGAGCATCACTGCGGTTTTTACATATTCCTTCTGGTTAACGAACTGCGGGCACCAGCCGTATTTATATTTTTTGGTAACAAAGGGAATGAACCTCAAATGTTCCTGTGGAATTAAACCTGATGATGCTTCTTCGGTAAGTTCTCTTAATACGGTTCTGCTTTCAAGATACAGGGCGATTTGGAAAATTGCAAGAAGTGCTATCAGATAAGAAAACATAAAGAAAAATCCTGCAAGTGCCGTTTCTTCAAAACTCACGGTAAGATTCCATGCAAAATGCAGAAAAACTGCGGCGAAATATCCTGTTGGTATTAAAATAAATTTCAATATTGCGGGTTTGAATTTACTGAAGCCGATAAAACCTCCAAATGTTGCCTGTGCCATTGCATGCATTACAGCTGAGAAAAATGTTCTGATGATTACAATTAACAGCCAGTTATCTGCATTGGTAACGAAGTACATAAAATTTTCTGTCATACCAAAACCGAGTCCTATAGCTCCGCCATATACAACTCCGTCAACTATTCCGTCAAATTTTCTTGTTGAAGCCATAATCATTAAGAATATTCCTTTAGTAAACTCTTCAACAAGAGGAGCCGTAACTACTGCTCCCGATAAACTTATGAGCTCTTCCGCATTTCCGTCATAAGAATTTGAAATCAGTGCTGAAAGCGGAATCTGAAAAATTAAACTGCCGATAATTGCGAGAACAATAGCTCCTATAGCTCCCCAGCCAAAGTTA